>CALQBT020000152.1 GCA_943328885.2 Bordetella parapertussis
AAACCAGTTTACTTGACTGTCTTTTAAATAATCGGAGTCAGATCCCAATTAATTTCTTTCAGATACAGGATTTGTTAGAAAAATCAGGGGTTGATAGCCTTGGTCAATAATGTAGATTGAAACATCTCATTGGACTTTTCACATCTACCAGTTACCCTAACGCAGTCTTTGACAGCAATTTCAAAGCATTTTCATCAACCCAAGGAGATTTCTCATGGCAGCACTCAAAGGCTCCAAAACGGAAGAAAACCTGAAAGCCGCCTTCGCAGGCGAGTCACAGGCCAACCGCCGTTACCTGTATTTCGCAAACAAGGCCGACATCGAGGGCCAGAACGATGTGGCTGCGCTGTTCCGCTCCACCGCTGAAGGCGAGACCGGTCACGCCCACGGCCACCTCGAGTTCCTCGAGGCCACCGGCGACCCCGCTACCGGCCTGCCGATCGGCAGCAGTCGCCAGAACTTGGCCGCAGCGGTGGCCGGCGAGACGCACGAGTACACCGACATGTACCCGGGCATGGCAAAGTCGGCACGCGACGAAGGTTTCGACGAGATCGCCGATTGGTTTGAGACCTTGGCCAAGGCCGAGCGCTCGCACGCCAACCGTTATCAGAAAGCCCTCGACGCGCTGGTCGACTGACCTGTCGCCTCGGGCGGTTTCGCTGCAACACAAGGGGTCTTCAAGGGCCCCTTGTTCGTTGTGCCAGACCTTTGTTCGTCCCATATTTTCAAGACACCAGGCCCAAGACCATGAGTACCCGCGAAGGCAACCTCGAAGCGCCCACCCGCCATGCGTTGGACTGGAAGAACCCTCAGTTCTACGATCAGGACGCTTGTTTCACCGAGATGGAGCGGGTGTTCGACGTCTGCCACGGATGCAGGCGCTGTGTCAGCCTGTGCCAGAGCTTTCCCACCTTGTTCGACCTGGTCGATGCGACCGAGGACGGCGAGGTGCACGGCGTCAAGAAAGAGGCCTACTGGGACGTCGTCGACCAGTGCTACCTCTGCGACCTGTGCTATGTGGTGAAGTGTCCCTATGTGCCGCCGCACCCCTGGCAGCTGGATTTTCCGCACTTGATGCTGCGCGCCAAGGCGATCAAGTTCAGCGCCGGGCGGGTCGGCCCGGCCGAGCAACTGCTGGCCTCAACCGATGTGCACGGCAGCTTCGCAGGCATCCCGGTCGTGGTGCAGGCGGTCAACGCGATCAACAAGACCAAGCTTGCGCGCGGCCTGATGGACGGCGCGCTCGGTGTGCACCCAGACGCCTGGATGCCTGAACTGGCCACCCAGCGCTTCCGCTGGGCCGCCGAGAAGACAGGCACTGCAAGCCAGGTGGTGGACGGCAAGCTCGCGCCCGGCAAGGTGGCGATCTTCGCGACCTGCTATGTCAACTACAACGAACCCGGCATCGGCCACGACCTGCTCAAGCTGCTCGAGCACAACGCGATCCCCTATGTGATCGTCGAGAAGGAATCCTGCTGCGGCATGCCCAAGCTCGAACTCGGTGACCTCAAAGGGGTCGAGAAGCACAAGAACGCCAACATCCCTGTGCTCGCCAGGTACGCCAAGCAAGGCTATGCGATCCTCAGCGCGGTGCCAAGCTGCACGCTGATGTTCAAGCAGGAGTTGCCACTGATGTTCCCGGACGAGGTCGATGTGCAGCTCGTCAAGGCCGCGATGTTCGACCCCTTCGAGTACCTGATGGCGCGCCAGAAAGACGGCCTGCTCAAGACCGATTTCAAACGCAAACTCGGCAAGGTCAGCTACCACATCCCCTGCCACGGCCGGGTGCAGAAGATAGGCCGCAAGACCGAGGAGATGTTCAAGCTGATCGGCCAGAGTGTGACGGTGACGCTCAACACCGTGGAGCGTTGCTCGGGACACGCGGGTACTTACGGCGTCAAGACCGCCACCCATCCGGTGGCGATGAAGATCGGCAAGCCGGTGTTCAAGCTGATGGCCAAGGACGAGCCCGACCACATCGCCAGCGATTGCCCGATGGCCGGCCATCACATTGCCCAAGGCATGGGCCAGGCCGGCACGCTGCCCAAGAACCTGGCACATCCGCTGACCCTGGTTCGCTACGCCTACGGATTGGAGTAACCCAGCATGACCAACACATCGATCACCCGCGACAGCCTGATGTCGCTAGAGGCCTACACCAAAGCCCGCAAGACCCTCAAGCCCGAGATCATCGGGCACCGCAAACTGCGCAGCGTGCGTCTGGGCGAGCACATCAACCTGCAGTTCGAGGACGAGAAGACGGTGCGCTACCAGATCCAGGAGATGCTGCGTATCGAGAAGATCTTTGAGGAGGAGGGCATCCAGAGCGAGATCGACGCCTACGCACCGCTGGTGCCGGGCGGCAGCAACTGGAAGGCCACGATGCTGATCGAGTACCCCGACCAACACGAGCGCAAGCGCGAACTGGCACGCTTGATCGGCGTCGAGGACAGGCTGTTCGTCGAGGTCGAGGGCCACGCCCGCGTCTACGCGATCGCCGACGAAGACCTCGACCGTGAGAACGACGAGAAGACTTCAGCGGTGCATTTCGTCCGTTTCGAGTTCAGCAAGTCGGCGCGCGAGGCGGTGCGTGCCGGCGCGGCGGTCAAGCTCGGTTGCGACCACGCCAACTACCCCTCGCATGTCAACATCGAGCCCGAGACATTGGCCAGCCTGGCGGGCGACCTGCGTTGAATCTGCGCGCAAGGGCTTGACGCCTGTGCTGCGGGCAGCCTGGCGGCCTCAGACTTTGATGTCGCCGTCGACGTAGAACCAATGCCCGTTTTCGCGCAGGAATCGGCTGACTTCGTGCAGGCGCTGCGCCCGACCTCCCAGCTTGCTGCGTGCCACGAACTCTACCGTGGCCCGATGGTCGTCGATGGCGCGGTGCTGGCGGATTTGCAGTCCTAGCCAGCGCAGCCCGGGCTCGAACCCGATGTCGATCGGGCGGGTGCTCGGATGCCAGGTGTCGCGCAGATAGTCCGAGCGCTCGAGCACGAAAGCGCAGTAGCGCGATCGCATCAGCGCCAGTGCATCGGGCGCTTGCAAGTGCGCAAGACCGTGGTGCCAGCGGCCGCAGCATCCGGCATAAGGGTGCGGACTGCTGCAAGGGCAGGGCAGTTGGGCAGGCATCACGCGATCATGCCGCAGCGCGCAAATCGACGGCCGCTACACTGCTTGCATCGCCAATTGCCGACGCTCGCGGCACAACATGAGGAGACAAGATGCTCGATCCGCAAGCCAGGGGCCTGTTAGACATGATGATCGCGCGCGGCGTGCCGCCGACGCACACGCTCACACCACAGGACGCGCGCCGCTTCTACCTTGAGCGACGCAGCGCCACGCAGCCCGCGCCAAGACCGGTGACCGAGGTGCGTGACTTGACCGCCTCGGGGCCTCACGGCGACATCGCGCTGCGCCTATACCGTCCGGCAGGCATTCGCAGCCCGGCGCCTACGCTGGTCTACTACCACGGTGGTGGCTGGGTGATCGGAGATCTCGATACCCATGACTCGCTGTGCCGCGACCTGGCTGACGCCAGCGCTTGCGCCGTGGTCTCGGTCGATTACCGCATGGGTCCCGAGCACCGCTTCCCGGCTGCGGTTGACGATGTGCTGGCGGCCACCCGCTGGCTGCAGTCTCGGGCCGGCGAGCTCGACCTCGACGCGCAGCGCTTTGCGGTCGGCGGTGACAGCGCCGGTGGCAACCTGGCCGCGGTGGTGGCCTTGGCCTGGCGTGATGCTGGCGAAGCCATAGCGCTGAAATTCCAGCTGCTGATCTACCCGTGCACCGACATGCGCCAGGTCGCGCCCTCTCACGCGAGCAACGGCCAGGGTTATATGTTGACCGCAGACACGCTCGGCTATTTCCGCAGCCACTACGTGGACGAAGCGCAGTACAGCGACTGGCGTGCCTCGCCTTTGCTGCACACCAATCTGTCCGGGCTACCGCCGGCGCTGGTGTTGACCGCTGGTTTCGACCCGCTTCGCGACGAGGGCAGGCAGTATGCCGACGCACTGTCGGCCGCGGGCAGTACCGCGCAGTACGTCTGCTTCGAGCGCCAGATCCATGGCTTCATCACCATGGGCAAGGTGATCGATGAGGCCAACACGGCGATCGGCTTGTGCGCGCAAGCGCTGCGCCGCGGCATGGCCTGACGCCACGGGGTCGCGGCCTACAATGGTATGAACACTGCCTGCTAGATGCCGATTCAACGACGTCAATTCAGCGCGGCCCTGGCCGCGTTTGTGCCAACGACCATGCTGTCGACGCTGGCCACAGCGCAGTTCCGGGTCGAGATCTCCGGCATCGGTGCGACTCAACTGCCCTTGGCCGTCACCCGGTTTGTCGACGAGGACCGCAGCGGTCAAAACGTCTCGGCTATTGTCCGTGCCGATCTGGAGCGCAGCGGTGCTTTCCGCCTGGTCGATTCCAGCGGTGCGCTGGATGAACGCAGCCAACCGCAGTTCAGCGACTGGCGCGGTCGGGGCGCAGATGCGCTGGTTGCCGGCTCGGTGTCACGTCTGGCCGACGGGCGCTTCGATGTGCGCTACAAGCTGTGGGATGTTGTCAAGGGTGAGGAGTTGATCGCCCAGGCGCTGGCCGTGACAGCGGCTGAACTGCGGCTGGCAGCGCATCGGATGTCAGACGCTATTCACGAGCGACTGACCGGTGAGCGCGGCGTCAACGCCACGCGCATCGCCTATGTCACACGCGCTGCCAACCGCTACACCTTGCGCATCACCGATGCCGATGGCGAAGGCGGCCAGGTGGCGCTGACCAGCCCGCAGCCGCTCATCTCGCCGGCTTGGTCGCCCGACGGCCGCAGGCTGGCTTATGTGTCTTTCGAGACCGGCAAGGCCGTCGTGATGGTGCAGGACGTCATCAGTGGCGAGCGCCGCTCGGTGGCTAACTTCAAGGGCAGCAACAGCGCGCCGTCCTGGTCGCCTGACGGCCGCCGACTGGCGGTCACTCTGTCGCGCGACGGCCCGGCCCAGCTCTACTTGGTCGATCTGGAGGGCGACGGCGTGCGTCGTCTGACCAGCAGCAGTGCGATCGACACCGAAGCGGTGTTTGCCCCCGACGGCCAGAGCCTGTTCTTCGTCAGCGACCGCGGGGGCGGCCCGCAGGTCTACCGCATGCCGGTGGCGGGTGGTGCGGCTGAGCGTGTGACGTTCTCAGGGGCGTACAACATCAGCCCGGCCATCAGCCCGGACGGACGGACCATGGCCTATGTCACACGCAGCAACGGCATGCGCCTCATGGTTCAGTCGCTGGACGGCAAGCTGCCGGCGCTGGGGGTCACCGACAGCCGTGACGACGAAAGCCCGAGTTTCGCGCCGAATGGCCGCTTGCTGATCTATGCGACCCGCAACCAGGGTCGTGATGTGTTGATGACCACCACGCTGGATGGCAAGATTCGCACCCGCCTGTTGTCATCAGGCGTTGATGTGCGCGAGCCGGCCTGGGGCCCCTTCATTCGATGAGCTGGATCGTCTCTGGAATTTTTCTGACGGCAAGCCCTCTTTGCTTGCCTGACTTGCCGGCAGATTGCCGGCGCTGTGGTGGCCTGGCGGCCGCTGTTGATCGAGGAGTGTTGTGATGATGGGACTTCGCGCAAGTGGCTGGGCCGCAATGGCCGCGTTGTTGCTGGTGGGCTGCGGCTCGACCGTCAAGCTTGACGAGACGCCGGTCGAGACCCGCACCCCCAATGCGGTTGGCGCTGGTGTCACCGGTGGCGATGCGGCATCCGCCTCGTCGCGTGCGGGCAATGCTGCAGCCATCGCGCCGCAAGCCAAAGTGGCGACTGTCGACCTTGGCGCTGGCGCTGGCGCTGCCGCGGCCGGCAAGCTTGCCAGGGTCGTGTATTTCGACTTTGACAGCTTCGTGGTCGGCGATCAGTTTCGCAGTGTGATCGAAGGCCATGCCAAACAGCTGGCTGCAACTCGCAACAAGCGCCTGGTCGTAGAAGGCCATACCGATGAGCGCGGTGGCCGCGAGTACAACCTGGCGTTGGGTCAAAAACGCGCTGAGGCGGTGGCCAAGGCGCTGACGCTGCTGGGTGCTGGCGAGTCACAGGTCGAAGCGGTGAGCTTCGGCAAGGAGCGCCCGGCCTCCGAAGGGCATGACGAGGCGGCCTGGGCGCAGAACCGTCGCGCCGAGATCAAAGACCGCTGACCGTGGGCTGTTCTCGGAAGCTCACGGCCCGCTACGCGCAGGTCCTCAGGGCACGCATTTTCTCGCTGGTCGCGTTGCTGAGCCTGGTCGCGGGCAGCGCGCAAGCCGGCTTGTTCGACGACGAAGAGGCGCGCAAGGCGATTCTCGACCTGCGGACTCGGATTCAAACCAACGACGACAGCAGCCGGGCTCGACTGAGCGAGTTCAAGCAAACCCAGACGGCGCTGCTCGAGCAAGTTCAAGAGCAACTTCGCGAGCAAATGCGCGAGCAACTTCGCGAACAGGTTCAGCAGCTTCGCCGCAGTTTGCTCGATCTCAGCACCCAACTCGATCTCGAGCGCGCCGACAACGCTAAACTGCGCGGCGCGCAGGAGCAATTGGCGCGCGATGTGGCCGAACTTCAGCGCTCGGTCAAGGACCTGATGAAGGGCCTGGACGACAGGCTACGCGTGATCGAGCCGCAGAAAATAGTCTTCGACGGCAAGGAGTTTTTGGCCGAACCCGAAGAAAAACGCGTACACGACCAAGCCATGACGGCGCTGCGCAGCGGCGATTTCGACAAGGCAGTCAACGCGCTCAATGGGTTTTTGCAGCGCTATCCGGCCAGCGGTTACGCTGACTCGGCGCGCTTCTGGCTCGGCAACGCGCTCTA
>CALQBT020000153.1 GCA_943328885.2 Bordetella parapertussis
CACCCTGCGTCGGCAGGACCTGCGCGCCGGCACCGTGCACGTGCATTTCCCTCGATTCGGCTTCCAGATCAAGCAAGACATCGCCGGCTGAAGACGTTCCAGCGACAGCCCACGCTGGCGAGCGTCGCGGGCGCGGCGAGCTTGAAGGGCCTTGCGCTACGATGGGCACCCCTGGCCAGCCGTCGCACGGGAGAAAAAACCCCTTCAAACCCTGACGGGGTCCACCACCCGCTGACATGCGTCCTGCCGACATTTTCCAGCTCTTGATACTCGCCTGCGCCTGGGGCGGCGCGTACTTGTTCATGCGCGCGGCGGTGCCAGCGTTCGGCGCTGCACCGATGGTGTTTCTTCGCCTGGCCATGGGCAGCCTGTTGGTGTTGCTGCCGCTGACCCTGTGGAAATTCGGCCCTGGCCCGCTCGTGCGGCACTGGAAGCCTCTGCTGATCTACGGCGCATTGTTCACCGCGGTTCCGTTCATCGGGCTGGGCTGGTCGGCGCGTTCGATCTCCGCCGGGCTGCTGGCCGTCCTGCAGTCGGCCGCGCCGCTGTTTTCTGCGTTGATCGCCCGCTGGTGGACCAAGGAGCCGATCACGCCGATGCGGGCCGCGGGGCTGGTCATCGGGTTCGCCGGCGTCACGCTGCTGGTCTGGGACCAGATCGGTGTGCGCAGTGACGCCGGGCTGGCCATCATCGTCACGCTGCTGGTCACTGTGTTGTGGGGTGTGTCGTCAAACTACGCGCGCACGCTGCACGACGTCGATCCCATCGTGCTGGCCACCGGCAGCATCGGCATCGGCGCGCTGGTGCTGGCCCCCAGTGCACTGATGAACTGGCCGCAGCAGGCCCCCGGCCTTCGTGCCTGGGCCGAGGTGACGTTCATGGGCATCGTCGCCTCGGGATGTGGCTTCCTGCTCTACTTCGGCCTGATCCGCAAAATCGGTGCGGTGCGGGCGACTTCGGTCAGTTTCCTGACGCCCGTGGTCACAATGATCTTGGGCGCACTCTACCTGGGCGAGGCGCTCACGCTACGAATGATGATCGGCTGCGCGGTGATCATCGTGGGGACGGCGCTGACGCTGGGCCTGGTGCCGCGCCTGGGCAAACGGGCCGGCAGCCAAGGTCAGTAGTACGCGTCGCCTCAAAATAGTCGGTTGCACGCGTCCCCCGCCACCGGCTAGTCGCGTGCGGTCAAGCGCCGCGGCGGTGGCGCGCCGGCTCAATTTTGGGCCGCAACCTTTGCGGCAAACGAAGAAAACACGGCGAAAGAATCTATCCGTAAACTCGCCTTCCACGCACCGTCGATGCCAGCGCCATCGAACACCACCAAGCCCCAACCGAGGCCCGCCATGACCCCAGCCCACCTGCTTGACAAACTGATCGGCAGCGAGATGCCGCCGCTGCGCAACAACGCCGACGTGCTGGCCTTCGAGGCCACGCCCTATGCCGAGCGCATCGCCGCGCAAAGCACTTACGAAGCCTTGCAACTCGGTGCGGCGCGCGACCCCGATGCGCCGGCGATCCAGTTCCTGCCCAAGGTCGACGCCGATCAAGAACCGGTGGTGATCTCGCACCGACAGTTTTTCGCCCGGGTGACCCAGGCTGCGAACATGTTCAACGACCTGGGCATCGGCCCCGACGACGTGGTGAGCTTTCTGATGCCTTTGCTGCCGCAAAGCTTCTACGGGCTGTACGGCGCGCAGGCTGCCGGCATCGCCAACCCGGTGAACCCGATGTTGTCGGCCGAGCAGATCGGCGAGATCTTGCGCGCGGCCAACACCAAGGTGCTGGTGGCGCTGGGGCCGCTGCCGGGCAGCGACATCTGGGACAAGGTGCAGCAACTCAAACACCAATTACCTCAGCTCAAGGCGATCCTGGTGGTGCATGGCGCCAATGACGCCGCCAACGCCGTCTACAACTTCGACGAGAAGATCGCCGGGTACCCCGACGACCGGCTCAGCAGCGGCCGACGCATCACCTCGACCGACGTGGCGGGCTACTTCCACACCGGCGGCACCACCGGCACGCCCAAGCTGGTGTGCCATAGCCATGGCAACCAGGTCTACCAGGCCTGGGCGCTGCCGCTGACCATGCCCTTGCGCAGCAACGGCGCGGTGCTGTTCGGCCTGCCGTTGTTCCATGTCGGCGGCAGCTTGACGCAAGGGCTGGCCGGCCTGGCCAACGGCGGCTCGCTGGTGGTGCTCGGCCCATCGGGCTGGCGCGACCCGGCGTCGCTGCGCAACGTTTGGAAGCTGGTCGAGCGCTACCGGCCGGCGGTGTTCGGCGGTGTGCCCACCGTGCTGTCGGCAGCGCTGACCGTGCCGGTGGGCGACGCCGACATCAGCAGCATCCTCATCGCCTCGGGCGGCGGCTCGGCGATTCCGGTGGCGGTGTGCAAGACCTACGCCGAGATGCTCCAGGCCCCGGTGCTGGAGGTCTACGGCATGACCGAGACCTCCAGCGTGCACACGATGAGCTATCCCGAACGGCCGCTGCGCCTGGGCTCGGTCGGCCATGCCCTGCCCTACAGCCGGGTGCGCATCGTCAAGGTCGACACCGATGGCCGCTTGCTGGGCGACTGCGCGGTCAACGAGATCGGTGTCGTCGCGATGGCCGGCCCGGGCGTGTTCAGCGGCTACCTCGGCGAGCAACACAACCGCGGTGCGTTTGTCGAACCGGGCTGGGTGAATTCCGGTGACCTGGGCCGGATCGACGAAGAGGGCTACCTGTGGATCACCGGTCGCGCCAAGGACTTGATCATCCGCGGCGGCCACAACATCGACCCACTGGCCATCGAGGAGGTGTTCTTCCAGCATCCGGCGGTGGCGCTGGCTGCGGTCGTCGGCCAACCCGACGCTTACGCCGGCGAGCTGCCGGTGGCCTATGTGCAACTCAAGCCTGGCGCCCAGGTCGAAGCCGGCGAGCTGCTCGATTTCGTCCGCCAGCGCACGCCCGAGCGGGCCGCCGTGCCGGTGCGCCTGAGCTTCATCGACGCGATGCCGCTGACCGGCGTGGGCAAGATCTTCAAGCCCACGCTGAGGCTGGATGCGGCGCGGCAGATGGTCGGCGCGCTGCTGGCCGACGCCGTGCCCGCCGGTGCCACGCTCGATGTGGTGGTGGCCGCCCACGCGGTGCACGGCCATCTGATCTCGGTGACGCTGGGCGGGGTGGGCTCGGCCCAGCGTGCGGCGGTCGAGGCGACCTTGCACGAGCGACTGAACCCGTTGGTGATGCGCCACGAGATCACCTGGCGCTGATGACGGTTCGTCAAGCCTTGTCAAAGCGGCGACGCGATTCGGCGCCAGCGCACTGACCCGCAGGTGCTCGGACCGGGCGCCAAAACCGCAGGCGCCTAGGAAAGGCCGCATTAGGCCGAGCTCGGCCGAGCTCGGCCAACCTGGGCCCGCTGACGATAGCTGGCATGATGGCGTCGAATCCTCTATCCGTTGATCCGCTCTCAGGATCAAACCTGACTCATCCCTCCATCCGATCGATGACCTGGCGCGAATCTCCCTAGCTCGGGTCAGCGCTGCGGGCCAAATTTTCTGAGGTGAATCGAACCATGAGTACCCTGATCCGCAGAACCACCGGCCTGCCGGTCAACCTTGCCTACCTCGACGTGGGGCAAGGCAGCCCGGTGATCTTCGTGCATGAATTTGCCGGCGACATGATGAGCTGGCTACCCCAGGTCAACGCCCTGTCGCGCCGATACCGCTGCATCGCCTACAGCGCGCGTGGCTACACGCCCTCCGACATTCCGGCCGACCCCAAGGGCTACGGCTGGGAATTTTCGGTGTCGGACCTGATCGCGCTGATGGACTTCCTGAAGATCCCCAAGGCCCATATCGTGGGTTTGTCCATGGGCGGCTATGCGGTGGTCTCGGCGGGATACCTGCATCCCGACCGCATCCTGTCGATCACGCCCTGCAGCGCAGGCTCAGGGTCGGTGTCGAAGGGGCGCGAGGAGATGGTCGCGTCGAGCCTGGCGCTGGCCGACCGGATGGAGCGCGAAGGCACGCGCAGCGCCGTGGCCGAGTACGCGAAAGCCGCGTCTCGCCTGCCCTTCCTCGAGAAAGACCCGGTCGGCTTCGATACCTTCTTCGAGCAGTTCGCCAGCCACGATTCACTCGGCTCGGCCCTGACGCTGCGCGGTTTCCAGGCAGCGCGGCCGTCGCTGCTGGACAAGGGCCGAGAGCTGTCGACGATCAAGGCGCCGGTGATGATGATGCTCGGCGACCGTGACAGCGGATGCGTGGAGCCGACCCTGTTCATGTGGCGCAGCATTGCGGGCGCGACCCTCGCGGTGTTGCCCAATTCGGGCCACTGCATCAACTTGGAAGAGCCCGTGGTCTTCAATCAGCTGCTGCTCGATTTTCTCGATCGCGTCGAGCAAGCCGCCGGCAAGTCGGCCTGATCGACGCCGCCAGCGCAAGCCCCACCTCGCGCCGGCGCGGTTGCGGCGAGGCGCTCAGGTAAAGTGACCGATTGTTCGGTGACTGTTGCCCCTATGCCTGCTGCGTTTCCTGTCCATTTCTTGATTGACAAGCGCCGATGAACGCCGCGCCGAGAGGGCCTGATGCCGCCTCAGCGGCCTGGGTCGGGGGTTTGAGCTATGTGCTGGCCTGCGTGTTCTGGGGGATGAACATCCCGCTGACGGCAACCCTGTTCCAGACCTTCGACCCGTATTGGCTGGCTTTCATGCGGGTGAGCCTCGCCGCGGCGGTGCTGGCCGTGGTGCTTGGCGTCACCCGGGGCGTCTCGGCCTGGCGTTCGCCTATCCCTCTCTGGCGCATTGCCGTGATGGGCATCTTCGCCAGCAGTTTCTTTGCGATGTACAACATCGGCTTGCACCACACCAACACCATCACCGCCGCCGCCATCGTCGCCGGCTCGCCGGTCTATGGCGCGGTCGTGTCGCGGCTGATGCTCGGCGCCCGGCTGGAGAAGGGCTTCTGGGGTGCTGCGCTGCTGACCCTGGTGGGCGCCGGCATCGCGGTCTATGGACGGGCTGGCGCGAGTGGCCAGTTCTTCGATCTCCAAGGCGGGGAGATTCTCCTGGTGCTCGGACTCGGCTGCTGGGCGGTCTATTCGATCCTGTCGCAGCGCTGGTTCAGCCCCGAAACGCCGCAGTTGCAGCGCACCTTCCTGGGCTTGTTCGGTGCGGCGCCATGGCTGCTGCTGTGGTGGTTCATGGCCCGGCTGGCCGGCATGGCCGGGTCGATCAACCTGCATCCGGATGCGACCGCGCTGGCCTATCTGTTGGTCACGACAGTGTTCGCGACCGCACTGGGCGGGGTGGTCTGGAACATCGGCGTGGCCCGGCTGGGCGTCAATGCCGGCATGATGTGGCAGAACACCGTACCGGTGTTCGCCGTGCTCATCTCGCTGCTGTTCTTTGGCGTCAAGCCCCTGCCCGAGCAAGTCGCCGGCGGCGTGATCGTGCTGGCCGGGGTGCTCTACATGCAGTGGCATCGGATCCGGGGCGCACGTGTCGCAGCAGCATCAAGCCCATAGCCTACCTGACCATAGCCTCGCGAAGTCAACCAGCCAAAACTCCCACGCACCCCTGCGCTACGGCATCCTTGGCTGCGCCAACATCGCCCGCCACCATGCCAGCGACGAAGCCCTGCTGGCCGATGTTCAACGCTGCCATACCCGCAGCAGCCAGCGGTTGAGGTCGCTGACCTCCTCCATGCACACCGAGTGCTCCATCGGATAGTCCTGCCACTCGACTTGGTAGTCCAGCGCCACCAGGGCGTCGCGCGCCGCAGCGCCTCGCTCCAGCGCCACCATGTTGTCCTGGCGGCCATGGGCGAGAAAAATCGGCAGGCCCTGACCCACCGGATGACGCTCGGCAGCGGTGCTGCCAGCCAGCGGCAGGTAGCCCGACAGACCGGCCAGGCCAGCCAGGCGTTCGCGATAGCGCAAACCCGCCATCAAGGTCAGCGCGCAGCCTTGCGAAAAGCCGGCCAGCACGATGCGGTGGGCCGGGATACCACGCGCACGCTCGCGGTCGAGCAAGCCGTGGACCTGGCGCATCGATTCGCGCAGCCCTGCCTCGTCCTCGCGCCGCTGCGCACCGCTGCCCAGGATGTCGTACCAGGCGCGCATCGGGTGGCCGTTGTTGACCGTGATCGGCCGCTCGGGGGCACGCGGCAGCACGAAGCGCACCGGGCCGACCGCAGCCAGATCGAGCGCGTCGCACATCGAAATGAAATCGGTGCCGTCAGCACCGAATCCGTGCAGCACGATCAGCGTGGCCTGGGGTTCGGCGTCCGGGCACATCTCAAGCGTCGCGAGGGTCATCATGGGGCCTTGCAGTGGATCGGCCGCGCATGGTAGCCGGTGTCAGCCGCCACCGGCATCGGGGCTGACGACCAAGACCTGTCCGCTGCGCGACGCCGCGCCCCCGGCTTGCCCGGCAAGAATCCAAATTGATCGTACGAGCCCTACGCGGGCAAACCCGCCAACAGCACGGCCCCCGCCGGGGGCAAAATAGCGGTGCGACAGCCAAGCGCTGCCGGGCCTCTTGTCAGACCCAGACCTGGAACCCCCCATGAAAGCTGCAGTCCTCCACGCCCCCCGCGAGCCGATGACCATCGAGAACATCGCGATCGACAAACCCAAGCGCCGCGAGGTGCTGATTCGAACCGCAGCGGCCGGCCTGTGCCACAGCGACCTGCACTTCATCGAGGGCTCCTAC
>CALQBT020000154.1 GCA_943328885.2 Bordetella parapertussis
GCACCCGGGTCAGCCGGCGGGTGTCGATGTTGGCGATCGCCACCGTGCCCTCGCGCCGCAGGTAGGCGTCGAGCGTCATGCTGGCCCGGAAGTTAGACATGCGTGGCGGCAAGTCCTTGATGATCAGACCGGCAGCGTAGACCTGGGAGGATTCGACATCCTCGTCGTTAACGCCGTAGCTGCCGACATGCGGATAGGTCAGCGTGACGATCTGCCGGCTGTAACTAGGGTCGGTGAGGATCTCCTGGTAGCCGGTGAGCGAGGTGTTGAACACCACCTCGCCCACAGTGGCGCCATCGGCGCCGATGGAACGGCCTTGAAAGACCGTGCCATCTGCAAGGGCGAGGACGGCGGTGGGCAGGTCAGGCAGCAAGAGAAGGGCTCCGGGAGTCGCGCGACCCCGACTTCTCATCGGCCACTGTGTGGTGGGTAGGAAGCCCCTTTGGGGAAACCTCGAGGGAGTCTTGCCGGGGCTGCGCTGGTGGCAGGTAAACCCTCCGATTATAGCCTTGCGGGTTTGCCCTTGGCCCGCAACCCGTGCCGCGGCGGGTTCGGGGCTGCGCAGGTCTCAGACCCGGCCCAGGCAGGACTCGTCGGCCCGACTCAATCCAGCGCCGCAATGCCAGCGCGGGCGATCTGGGCATCCTCGCTGGACTTGACGCCCGACACCCCGACCGCGCCTATGCAGTGGCCGTCGACGATCACGGGCACACCCCCTTCGAGCATACCGTCCAGCGATGGGGCGCTCAAAAACGACGTTCGGCCCTGGTTGATGACATCCTCATAGACCTTGGACTCGCGTCGACCCAGCGCCGCGGTGCGGGCCTTGGCCGGGGCAATCAGCGCCGAAATCGGCGCCACGCCGTCGCCACGCTGCAACCACAGCAGGTGGCCGCCATCGTCGACGATGGCGATCGTCACTGCCCAGCGATTGGCGACTGCCTCGGCCTCGGCAGCCTGGGCAATGGCCCGCACGTCACTCAGGGTCAACACGGATTTCGTTTGCATGAATAGGTCCGGAACAATCAGACCATTGAGTGTGCCTCAGCCTGAACTGCCGATTGCCATCGCAACCTGCAGTGCAGACCGACGGAACTTACAATAGACTTAGCGGGTCCGACCGCGTCAATGACACACCACTGGGAGTTCTCATGAACGAACAACGCCTGCAAACTTTATCCGGCTTCGGCGGTTCAGGTTCTCTGGCAGAAGACCGAAATCGCGTGCTGCGCAACACCTATTGGCTGTTGGCGCTGACGATGGTCCCCACCGTACTGGGCGCCTGGATAGGCGTGAGCACGGGCATCACTGCCGCGATGGGCAGTGGCATGAGCATGATTGTGTTCCTGGCCGGGGCCTTTGGCTTCATGTACGCGATCGAAAAGACCAAGGAAACATCCACCGGCGTCTTTGTGCTGCTGGGCTTCACCTTCTTCATGGGCCTGATGCTGGCGCGACTGCTGGCGATGATCCTGGGCTTCAAGAACGGCTCGTCGCTGATCATGACCGCTTTCGGTGGCACTTCGGTGGTCTTTTTCGGCATGGCCACGCTCGCCACGGTGATCAAGCGCGACCTGTCGGGCATGGGTAAATTCCTGTTCATCGGGGCGCTGATTCTGCTGGTGGTCGGCATCGTCAACGTCTTCATGCAGTCGACCGCGCTGATGATGACCTTGTCAGTGCTGGCGATCGTGATCTTCTCGGGCTTCATGCTGTTCGACATCAAGCGCGTGATCGACGGCGGTGAAACCAACTACATCAGCGCAACGCTGGCGATCTACCTCGACATCTACAACGTGTTCCAAAGTCTGTTGATGATCCTGGGCATCGTCGGCGGCGAAAAGGACTGAGTACGCGATCCGGGCGCCGATGGCGGCCGGAAATAGTGAAATCCTTCAAACAGGGGGGGGCTCTTCGGAGCCCCTGTTTCGTGGCCGACAGGCGAGGCTTGCACAGCGCCAGACCCTCGCTTTGCCATCCAAGAGGCCATCCAGGCGGTCACACAGGAGGTCTACCCAGGCATCCTCCAAGATGATCCGCTCAGCGTTGACTCCCGGCAAGCGCAGCCCAAGCCGTCGTCAAGCCTGAGCATCGCGTTCGAAGACCGCCATGCTTTCCACATGGGCGGTGTGCGGAAACATGTTCACCGCCCCGGCAGCCACACAGCGGTAGCCAGCCTCATGCACCAGCAGTCCAGCGTCGCGCGCGAGTGTGGCCGGGTTGCAACTGACATAGACGATGCGCGCAGGTGGGGTCCAGGCCTCGCGTGTCGTGGTCTGCAGGTCGACCAAGGCCTTGACCAGCGCAAAAGCCCCTTCACGCGGTGGATCGATCAGCCACTTGTCGGCCGACCCGAACCCGACCAGAGCGTCAGGGCTCAATTCGAACAGGTTGCACACCTTGAAACTCGCGCGCGCGGCCAGGCCATTGCGCTGGGCGTTCTCGCGTGAGCGCTGCACCAGCGTCTCGCTGCCCTCAATGCCGAGCACCTCGCGCGCCAGCGTGGCGATCGGCAGCGTGAAATTTCCCAGCCCGCAGAACCAATCGATCACCCGCTCCTGCGGCGCGAGCGCAAGCATACGCAGCGCTCGCCCGACCAGCACGGTGTTGATCGCATGGTTGACCTGGGTGAAATCGGTTGGCTTGAATGGCATCGTGATGCCGAACTCGGGTAGCGAATAAGCCAGTTCGGTGCCGCCAGCATCCAGCAGGTGGACCGTGTCGGGGCCTTTGGGTTGCAACCACCACTGCACGCCATGCTCGGTGGCAAAACAGCGCAAGCGGTCCTGGTCGGCTACCGTCAAGGGCTCGAGATGACGCAGCACCAACGCGATCACCAACCCGTCGGTGCGCTCGCCCATCGCCAGTTCGATCTGCGGCAAGCGGTCGCGCTGGTCCATGCTGCCGATCAGCGCACGCAGCGGCATCAGCATCGCGCTGACCTGGGCCGGCAACACCGGGCAGACCTGCATGTCAGCCACATAGCGACTCTTGCGCTCGTGAAATCCAACCAGCACGGTGCCTTTCTTGGCCACATGCCGTACCGACAAGCGAGCCCGGTAGCGGTAGCCCCAGGTCGGACCTTCGATGGGTCGAAGCATTCGTTCGGGCTGGACCTTGGCCAGGTGCTGCAGGTTGTCCTCGAGCACGCGTTGCTTGACCGCGACCTGCGCGTTGGCGTCGAGATGCTGCATCTTGCAACCGCCGCAGGCACCCGGATGCAGGCCGAAATGCGGGCAGCCCGGCCGCACGCGTTGCGCGCTCTCGCGCCGCATCGACGTCATCGTGCCTTGCTCCCAGGCGGCCTTGCTGCGGCCGACCTGCACCTGTACCTGCTCACCGGGCAGTGCGCCCTCAATGAACACCACCTTGCCCTCGGCGTTGCGCGCCACACCCTGGGCCTCGAGATCGATCGACTCGACTTTCAACCATTCATCGCTTGCTGTCATGGTGGCGATTATCCGGGCACAAAAAAGCCGCCCGAAGGCGGCATTGAAACGCTAAGGGGGGGCAGTCTCAGGGCTTGATGTATTCGGTCATCACCTTCCAGCGGCCATCGGTGATCTGCGACAGTCGCGACAAGTCATTGCCCAGTCGCTTGGTGGCCGTGTAGGTCACTTGCGGCGAGCCAAACATATCGGGCTCGATCACCATCGTGTCCATCGCCTTGATGAAGCTTTCGGTGCTGAGGTTGGCCCCGGCTTTCTGCGCCGCACGGGCAAAGGTGTCGATGATCAGGTAACCATAGACCGAGAACACTGTCGGGTCCTCATTGAACTTGGTCTTGTACTTGTTGGCCCAGAAACGCAGCGGTTGCGAAGCCTCGTCCAGGTAGGGGTGTTGCATGGCGTGGGCCGCGTACAGACCGTCCATCGGCTTGCCGCCGAGCTTGTGGATCAGGTCGGTGTAGGACGCGGTCGAGCCGAGGAAGGTCGGGTTGAACCCTGTCTTGCGGGCTTCGCCGATCGCGCCAATGGTCTCGCGGATGATGGTTCCCAGCACGACCAGATCGCAGCCGCTGGCCTTCATCTTGGCCACCTGCGACGAGAAATCGGTCGCGCCGCGCTTGTAAGAGGTTTTCTCGACCAGTTCCATGCTCAGGCCTTTGAGCGCCGCTTCGGCACCGCGCAGCACTTCGAGGCCGAATTCATCGTCCTGGTACAGCGTGCAAACCTTCTTCGCGCTCTTGTCCTTGATCAGCTTGGGCAGGGACAGCCGCACCTGGTCGTAATAGGTCACAGCAAACGAATACTTGAGCTTGTTGAAGGGCTCGTACATCTCGCGAGCCGCCGTGATCGGCAGGAAGTTGATCACGTTCTTCTCGAACTGCACCGGCATCGCCGCGTTGTTGTGCGCCGTGCCGGTGTGGCCCGCCATCAGGAAGATCTTGTCCTGGTTGACCAGCTTCTGCGCCGCCAGCACCGCACGCTTGGGGTCATAGGCGTCGTCCTCGACCAGCAGCTTGAGCTTGCGCCCAGCGATGCCGCCCTGCTCGTTGATCTCGTCGACCCGAAGCTGCATGCCGAAGCGCGACTGCTTGCCGAAAGCGGCGATCGGGCCCGACAAATCCAGGATCGTGCCGATCAAGATCTCGCTCTTGCTCACGCCCTGTGTCTGGGCCTGACTCAGGCTTGCGCCCGACAGGGCCAGCGCGGCCGCGATGATTGATGCAAATTTCATGGGATTCGTCTCCTGATCAAGCCCCGGGCTTGGGACCCAAACCCGGATGCTAGCGCGCCACCCGGTCCGCGGCACCTCTGGGAAACGCCTAGTCCTCGGGTCGGTTCAGGCCGCTTGCCGCAACACGATCACGCGCCGCTGCAAGGACTCGAGCAATTCACGCTCGCGCTCCAGAGTCGGAGCGATGCTCCGGGCACGCACATGGCCGTAACCGCGGATCTGTTCAGGCAAGGACGCCAGCGCAACCGCGGCGTCGTGGTGCGCGGCTTCGCGTGACTGCGCGAGCACCGACAGCGCTTTGTCGATGTTGTGTTCGTAACGCTCGATCAAGGCGCGCTCGCCACGGCGCTCGGCGTTGTAGCCAAACACATCCCAGGCTGTGCCGCGAACAAATTTAAGTTGCGCCAGGACGCGAAAGACCGGCACGATCCAGGCGCCGAACTCGCGCTTTTTCGGCTCACCAGTGTCAGGGTCGCGCGGCGACAACCCGGGTGGCGCCAGGTTGAAGACGAGCTTGTAGTCGCCCTCGAACTGCCGCGCCACATGGTCCAGGAAACCGCTGTGCACATGCAGCCGCGCCACCTCGTACTCATCCTTGATCGCCAGCAGCTTGAAGTAATACTTGGCCGCGGCCTCAGTCAGCGTGCTGAGCCCGGCAAACCCCTGCTGCTCGACGGCTCGCACCCGCTCGACCAGGTCGAGGTAGCGCTGCGCATAGGCAGCGTCCTGGTAGTCGGTGAGGTACTGCCTGCGGATCTCGATCGATTCGTCCAGCGTCTTGACCCGCGTGGGCGAGACCCCGGCGACGCCGGCGCGCTTGGCCGCCAGCAGCCGCTCGACCGCCCTCGGGTCGACCGCCGTGCGCCGGCCCCAGAGAAAGGCATCCTGGTTCATCTGCTGCGCTGAACCGTTCAGAACGATGGCCGCGTCGATGGCCGTGGCCGAGATCGGAATCAGGCCGCGTTGGTAGGCGAAACCGAGCATGAACATGTTCGCGCCTATGCTGTCGCCCACCAGCGCAGTGGCGATCCGCCCGGCATCGACAAATTCGGCGCAGTCCTCGCCCACGGCGTCGACCACGTTGCCGCGCAGCCCACCGCTTGGAAATTGCATGTCGGCCTGGCGCGCGAACTCGCCCGGCATCTTCTCCTGCACGTTGACCAGCATCCGGGTGCTGCCATGCCGGGCTGCGGCCAGGGTCTTGGAGTTGCCAGCGACGATCATGTCGCAGCCCAGCACCAAGTCGGCGCCGCCGGCCGCGATGCGTATCGTCTTGATGGACTCCGGGTTCGGACCGAATCGCAGATGGCTCCAGACCGAGCCGCCTTTTTGAGCCAGACCTGCCATGTCCAGCAATCCGCAGCCCAGACCCTCCAGATGCGCTGCCATGCCCAGGATCGCGCCTATGGTCACGACCCCCGTGCCGCCCATGCCGGCAACCATGATGCTGTAGACGCGCTGGTCGACCGCCGGGCGCACGGGCTCGGGCAGCGCGGTGAACAAGCTGCCGTCGGTCACGCGCTCGGGCTTGCGCAGTTGGCCGCCCAGCACCGTCACGAAGCTGGGGCAAAAACCCTTGACGCAGGAATAGTCCTTGTTGCAAGAGGACTGGTCGATGGTGCGTTTGCGGCCGAGCTCGGTTTCGAGCGGCTGGACCGAGACGCAGTTGGACTTGACGCCGCAGTCGCCGCAGCCCTCGCAAACCAGGTCGTTGATCAGAATCCGCTTGGCCGGGTCAGGGAAGGTGCCTCGCTTGCGGCGACGGCGCTTCTCGGCGGCGCAGGTCTGGTCGTAGATCAGCGCGCTGGTGCCGACGACCTCGCGCAGTTCACGCTGCACTTGATCGATTTGGTCGCGGTGGTGGATCGTCACGCCGCTGGGCCACGGTGTACCGGCCGGGTACTTGTCGGGCTCGTCGGTGACGACGACGATGCGCGCCACGCCTTCGGCGCGCACCTGGTGGGCGATCGTCGGCAC
>CALQBT020000155.1 GCA_943328885.2 Bordetella parapertussis
AGCGGCTGCGCTGGTCAAGCCGCGCAGCGTCTTCTCGTCGGCCGGCGAGAGCCTGCCGGCGGCGCGTGCAGCCTCAATCAGCTCGGGCCGGCGCTGTGCCGTCAGCAGCAGCGACTGGTCGCGTCGCCAGCGCTCGATTTGGCCATGGTGGCCGCTGAGCAGCACCGGCGGCACCGCTTGCACCCCTGCATCGCTGCTCAACAGTTCGGGCCGGCTGTAGTGCGGGCAATCGAGCAAACCATCGCCCGAGAAGCTGTCCTGTTGGTGCGATGCTGCCGTCAGCACGCCGGGCTGCAAGCGCGCGACGGCGTCCAGCAGGGCCAGCGCCGGCAGTTCACCGCCAGACAGCACAAAGTCGCCCAAGCTGAGCTCGAGCGTGACATGGGCGTCGATGAAACGCTGGTCAATGCCCTCGTAGCGGCCGCAGAGCAACACCGCGCCCGGCCCAGCGGCGATCTCGGCCACCCTGGCCTGGGTCAGCGGTGCACCGGTGGGCGTGAAGTGCAGCACCGGCACCGGGCCGCTGCGCTGGGCTAGAACCGCGGCCAAAGCGCGCTGCAAGGGCTCGGCCAGCATCACCATGCCAGGTCCACCGCCGTAAGGCCGGTCATCGACGCGGCGATAGGGATCGTCGGCGAAGTCGCGCAGAGGCCACAGCCGCACGTCGACCTGACCGGTCTCGAAAGCACGGCGGGTGATGCCCTGCGTCAGGTGCGGGCCAAACAACTCGGGAAAAAGCGTGATGACGTCAAATCGCATGGCGGGCGGCATCGACGGCAGCACGGGCGGCGCGATGGCGTCAGAAATCCAGGCCCCAATCGACCGTGATCAGGCGTTGCGCCAGGCTGACGTCGGCAACGAATGCGGCGACGAAGGGGATCAGCCGCTCGCTGGCTTCCAGCGAAGCGCCCTCGACCGCGTCGGGACGGCGCAGTCGCAGCACGCTGTGGGCGCCGGTGTCGATCAAATCGGTCACCGTGCCAAGAGCCTCGCCCTGGCGGTTGACCACGGCCAGACCGATCAGGTCAATCCAGTAGAACTCACCGTCACCGGCGCGGGGAAAGTTGGACCGCGAGATGAAGATTCGCGCGCCCTGCATCGCCTCGGCCGCGTTGCGATCGGGCAGTTGCTGAGCGGTGGCGACAACGCTGTCGCCATGGATCTTGCTGTGCGTGACGCGCAGCAAGCGTGGGAAAGACAGCACACCGAGCTTGGCGCCCAGGCCTTCGGGTGGCCGTATGAACCAGTGCCTGGCCGACAGCAGCGCTTCCGGATCCTTGGAGAAGGGCTGGACGCGAATCCCGCCCTTGATGCCCCAGGCCCCGAGAACGCGGCCAACCTCAATGGCGTCTTCGGGAAAGACCAGTTCGTCAGCCTCGCCAGGCGGCGTCATGGCCACAGGCAGCGCAGGCCTTCAAAGCCGATCAGGCAAGGGCCGGCGCGGCCACCGCAACCTGGGCCTTGGCGGCATCGCCGACCAAGCGCTTGACCGTGGGCGACAACTGCGCGCCCACGCCTTCCCAGTAGCTGACGCGATCAAGTGCGACGCGCAGCGGTTGCTCGCCACCGGCGGCCATCGGGTTGTAGAACCCGAGGCGCTCGAGGTAGCGACCATCGCGGCGTTCGCGCGAGTCGGCCACCACGATGTTGTAGAAAGGGCGCTTCTTGGCGCCGCCACGAGCGAGTCGAATGACGACCATGTTGATTTTCCAAAAAAATTCGTAGGCGACAGGCCTGCCCCGGAGACACTCAGGGCCGATCCATCAGGTTCACCACAGGCAGCGCAGTTTCATGAAAAAACCTTGCAATGCCGCAGCGCTGTGTCTTGATGTCCAAATGTCCAGATGTCCAGCAACCCGGATCTCTGAACATCAAGATCCCGGCGCCGAAGATACACCGGTGTCGCCACCGGCCGTCGCCGAAAACCGAACATTATAAACTGTGAAGCCGCAAGCCGAGTGGCCTGGTTTGACCGACACTGCTGAGACGATGAACACGCCTGCCTTGCTGATCCGCCCGAGTACCCCGGCCGACTTGCCCGCCATCACCGCGATCTATGCCCATGCGGTCCAGCACGGCACCGGGACCTTTGAACTCGACGCACCCGACGAGACCGAGATGGCGCGCCGCCGCGACGACGTGCTGTCCAAGGGTCTGCCCTGGCTGGTGGCCCAGGTCGGTGACCAGGTGCTGGGCTATGCCTACGCCAACCATTTCAGGCCGCGCCGCGCTTACCGCTTCTGCCTGGAAGACTCGGTCTACTTGGCTGAACAAGCCCGCGGCCAAGGTCTGGGCCGATGGCTGTTGACCGAACTCGTCGGCCGCTGCGAGGCCGCTGGCGCGAGGCAGATGCTGGCGGTGATCGGCGACGCGGACAACGCCGGATCGATCGGAGTCCACGCAGCGTTGGGCTTCGAGCATTGCGGCGTGCTGAAGGCGGCAGGCTGGAAATTCGACCGCTGGCTCGATGTGGTGCTGATGCAACGCGCGCTGGGCCACGGCCATGCGCGGCCGGCCTCTGATGAAATGACCGCATGAGCTACAAATCCAAGACCCTGGCCACCTGGCTGGCGCTGACGCTGGGCAGCCTGGGCGCGCACCGCTTCTACCTGCACGGCAGACGCGACCTGCTGGCTTGGCTGCACCCCTTGCCCACGCTGTTGGGCGCGGTTGGGGCGGTGCGGATGCACAACCTGGGGCAGGACGACCGCGCGTCTTGGTTGTTGATCCCCTTGCTAGGCTTGATGCTGTCGGCCAGCATGCTCGTGGCCATCGTCACCGGCCTGACCGCCGACGAAAAATGGTCGGCCCGCTTCAACCCCGACCAACCCCTGCAGGCCAGCGGTTGGGGAGCAGTGATCGGCGTCGTGATGGCCTTGCTGCTGGGCGGCACGGTGTTGATGGGAACGCTGGCGTTCGGTGGGCAGATGTACTTCGAGTACCAGGCCCATCAAGACGCTCCGCGCTGAGGCCAGGACGACCGCTTCATTGCGATGGCGCAAGTCGCCTGGGGACATCCAGGCGCCGACTTGAGGCTTGAAGCCTCAGGAGCCCACGCATGCAGATCCAGTTTCTCGGCGCCGCCGACACCGTGACCGGTTCCAAGCATCTGGTCACGCTGGGCGACCAGCGCATCCTGATCGATTGCGGCATGTTCCAGGGCTACAAGGTGCTGCGCGAGCGCAACTGGGCGCCGCTGGCGTTCCCGCCCCGGGACATCGACGCGGTGCTGCTCAGCCACGCCCACCTCGACCACAGCGGTTGGCTGCCAAGGCTGGTGCAGGGTGGATTTCGAGGCTCGATCTACGCATCGCCCGCGACACGCGATCTGGCCGAGGTGCTGCTGCTCGACAGCGCCCATCTGCAGGAAGAAGACGCGCGTCGCGCCAACCGCTACGGCTACTCACGGCACGAAAAAGCGATGCCGCTCTACACCCGGGCCGATGCCCGGCGGGCCATCGCCAAGATCAGCCCGCTGGTGCCCGGCCAGACCCTGATGCTGGGCCCAGTGAGCGTTCGGCTCACGCCGGTCGGCCACCTGCTCGGGGCTTGCTCGGTGTCGCTGTCGCACCAGGACCGAACGCTGGGCTTCTCGGGTGACGTCGGCCGCCAGCAAGACCTGCTGATGCCGGCGCCGCAGCCACTGCCCCATGCCGATGTGCTGCTGGTGGAGTCGACCTACGGCAACCGCAGCCATCCGCCCCAGGCCAACGACACCGCCGCCGCCGATCTCGCACGCATCATTCGCGAGACCATCCATCGCGGCGGCAAGGTGCTGTGCCCATCGTTTGCGGTGGGGCGTGCGCAGGCGCTGCTGCTGGTGCTGCAAAGACTGAAACAAGCCGGTGAGATACCGGCTGCGCTGCCCATCTTTGTCGACAGCCCGATGGCCAGCCAGGCCACCGAGCTCTACCGCCGGCACCGCCGTCTGCTGCGCGTGCCGCAGCGCGAGATCAGCGCGCTGTGCGACGGCGTCCGACTGATCGCCGATGCCGCGCAATCGCAGCGACTGGCGGCATCGCGCTACCCCTCGGTGATCATCTCGGCCAGCGGCATGGCCACCGGCGGACGGGTACTGCACCACCTCAAGGCGCTGGCGCCAGGCGAGCAAAACCACATCGTGTTCGCCGGTTTCCAGGTCGGCGGCAGCCGCGGTGCCTACTTGGTGGCAGGCGCACGCGAGGTCAAGATTCACGGCGACTATGTGCCTGTGCGAGCGACAGTCAGCGCGCTAGAGGGATTCTCGGGCCATGCCGACGCCGGCGAACTGTTGGCTTGGTTGCGTCAGATGCCGGGCAAACCGCAACAAACCTTCGTGGTGCACGGCGAACCCGAAGCCGCCGACCGCTTGCGCTTGCGGATCAAAGACGAACTGGGCTGGGCAGCACGGGTGCCACAACAAGGTGAAACCGTGGTGCTGTAGGCGAAAAACCGCGAACCTCAGAGCCTGAAATACACCGCCCAGACGCGACAAATCCCGGCATCTACCGGGATTTGCAGGGTTCAACTGGTCAGGGACCAGCAGGGTTCGAACTCAGGCTGCGGCAGCCTTGGCCTTCTTGGCCTTCTTGGCCTTCTTCGCCTTCTTCGCTGCCTTCTTGGTCGGCTCTGCCGCATCCGACTTCTGCGCCACCGGTGCAGCAGGCGCAGTCGGTGCGGCCGGCGTGGCCGATTGTGCAAATGCCCCAAGACTGAAGGTTGCGGCAATCAAAGCGGCGATGATTTTGTTCATGGTGATTGTCCTGAAGTAGCAAGAGGCCAAGTGCTCAAGCCTGAATATTAAACGCAGTGGCCTCGCGCTCGGTTGACAAGCCGACACAGGCTGCCAATGCACAGGACAGCGATCAAATGAACTCGGCCATGCGCAGCCATTTGGTAGCCACCCACTTGTCGCCAGCAAGCACTGGCGCGCCGCCATGCAGCGAACGGGTACTCGGGTGCGGTCGGTCGTAGCTGAAGAACACCGCGTTGCCCTTGATCGGCGCGACCTCCAAGCCGACATCTGGGAAGGTGGTGCCGCCGCCTTGCTCGGGTGTGTTGAGGTAGATCACCAGCGTGCCCACACGCTGGCCACCGCGCGCCAGCACCGCGGCCATGCCGGGTTGCGCCGGATCGAAGTAGTCGTGGTGCGGCTTGTACTCGGCGCCAGGCAGGTAGTGCAGCACCTGCAGCCCTTCGCCATTGATCACTGGCCAATTCAGCAAGGCAGCGATGCGGGCTTCAATGCGCTGACACAGCGGCGTCTCGCCGCGGCTGAAAAACATGCCCTGGCTGGTGCGCGCAGCGTTGATCTCGCTGCCGCCGGTCTCATCGACCACGGTCTCCGAACGCGCCATGCGCGGCGCGGCGGCCAGCACCAGCGCGTCGCATTCGTCATCGGACAAAAACCCACCCAGCAGCACCAGCCGTGGATGTTGCAAGGTCAGCAAAATACCGACCCAGCGGTCATCGGCCCAAATCCGGCTGGGCGACCCGGCCAGCGCTGGCTCAGGCAGCGCTACAGCGGACGCTGCGGCGAGGGCATGGCCGGCTGCCGGCTGCAGCGTGCTGTGCAGCGCAGCAGCAGCCACTTCAGCAGTCCAGCCGCTGACGCGCATCGAGGCCAGGATGTCCTCGTGCCGGCAACCGGCACGGTCCTGCTCGATGATCCATTGCCTGAGTTGGTCGGTGACGACTTGCTCGCTCATCGCGGCATTCTGGCAGCGGCCGGCGACCTTGTCAGCCGCGAGTCAACCCCTATCGGCCGCGGCAGCTCAATCGACCGTTCGGCGGCGGAAAACCAGCCGATCGGGGGCAGACGCGCCAGCATCGAACGCATAACCTTCGCGATCGAATTGCTCGAGCTTGTTGACCTTGGTCACCTTGTGCTGAACCGCCCAGCGCGCCATCAGGCCGCGGGCGCGCTTGGCAAAGAAACTGATCACCTTGTAGCGCCCACCCTTCCAGTCCTCGAACACGCAGTCAACCACTCTTGCGGCCAGGACTTTGCGGTCTGCGGCCTTGAAGTACTCCTGCGACGCGAGGTTGACAAGCACCGGCACGGCGTCACCCGACAGTCGGCTGTCCAGGTACTGCGCCAGCGTGTCACCCCAGAAGGCGTAGAGATCGCGGCCTCGGTCATTGGCCAGCCTGGTGCCCATCTCCAACCGATAGGGCTGCAGCCGGTCCAGTGGCCGCAGCACACCATACAGCCCCGACAGGATCACCAGATGGTCTTGGGCCCAATCGAGCTGGGCCGGCTTGAGCGTGCCCGCGTCCAGGCCGCCGTAGACATCGCCGTCGAATGCCAGCGCCGCGGGCCGGCTGTTGTCGGGCGTGGACTGTGGCGACCAGGCGGCGTAACGGCCGACGTTGAGCGCGGCCAGTTCGTCGGACAAGTCCATCAGCTGGGCCACCTGAGGCGGGGCGAGCCGCGAAAGCTGCGCGATCAGCTCGGCCGCGCGCGGCACGAACACCGGCTCGGTCGCACGCGCCGCGATGCCTCTGGCCAGTGGGGTCTTGTAGTCCAGAGTCTTGGCGGGCGACAGCAGGTAGAGCATGCGCCGCAGTGTAAACAGGCGGGCATGCCCGTGCTGCGGAGCG
>CALQBT020000156.1 GCA_943328885.2 Bordetella parapertussis
CATCGCGGTGCCGGCCTTCTCGCCGGCCGCGCGCAGCGCAGTCTGTGCCGCCGGCGTCATCTCGTCCCAGGCCTTGCGGGTGACGACCAGCGCGCCGACGATGGGCGCCCAGTTGATCTCCAGCATGTGGGGCGCGGTCTCGTAGATCTGGCTGGCCAGTGCGAAGTAAGGCGTCGACGGCACCACGCTGATCATGCCGGTCTGGATCGCCGGCAGGATGTCGGCGGTCTCGAGCGGCACTGGGGTGTAGCCCAGGCTCTTCATGATGGCTTGCTGCTCGGGCTCAGACCCCCAGGCGAAGAACTTCATGCCCTTGAAGTCGTCGGGCCTGAAGGCGGCCGTCTTCGAGAAGAAGCGCACCCAGCCGGCGTCGCCCCAGCCGAGCACGACAAAACCCTTGTCGAGAAACTTTTTCTCCATCGCCGGGCGCATCTTCTCGCGCACATGGTCGACTTCGTCCCAGCTCTTGAACAGCAGCGGCAGGCTTTGCAGCGCGCTGATCGACGGCTCGATCTCGCGCAGCCCGACCACCGACAACAGCGCGCCCTGCAACTGGCCTATGCGCATGCGGCGCGCCAGTTCGGCCTCGCCGCCCTGGCTGCCATCGGTGAAGACGACAAACTTGGCGCCTGCGCCCGGTGCGGCGCGCCAGGCCTCGCCCAGTTCCAGCAGTTGCTGGTGGTAGGGCGAGTTCTTGGGCACCAGGCTGGCGATCCGCAGCGCGCTGCCGGCGCCATGGCTGGCCAGCGGCAGCGCAAGCCCGAGACAGAGCAAGGCGACAAATTTTGTCAAGCGATTCATGGAGGCAGGGTCAGGTCGTTGGAATTCAGAAGCGGTCGTCGGCGCTGTCGATCAGCCATTGCGCGCGCTCGCGCATCAGCGCGTTGGCCAGACTGGGGTGGGCGGTGGCGATGGTGATGGCTTGACGCAACAGCGCTTCGAAGCCGGCGCGGTCGCCCGCCGCCAAAGCCAGCGTCTCGGCCTTGGCGACCCAGGGCCCGGCGCTGCGGCCAGCGCTGGCAGCGATCGCGCGGTCGAAATAGGCCTCGGCTTGGCGCATCGATCCGCCCGGGCGCGCGGCCTCGAAGCTGCCCATCAGGCTGGCCAGCGCGCCGTCGCCATGGTCGGGGTCGCGCGCCCAGGCCAGCCGCGCCAGCGCGATGGCCCGTGGCAGATCGGCCACCGCGTCGGGCAGGTCCTTGGACAGCGCGATGCAAGCGCCCCAGGCCGCCGCCGCCCAATACGCCACTCCCACCTGGTCGGCCGGCAACTGCAGTGCCGTGGCAGTGCCAGCCAAGGCATCGGCAAATCCCGGCCGGTGCTGCTCCAGCGCGGCCATCGCATGGCGGTGTGCGCGCGCATACAGACGGGCCGCACGCTTGCGCAAGCGCTGGGCTGTCTTGGCATCGGTCGATTCGATGCGATCAGCTTCTAACTCTATAAAAGCGTAGGCGTACTGCGTGAACCCACCGGCAACAGCCTCGGCCAGCGGCAGGTGGCCCGGTGTCTGGTGCAGTACCGATTCCGACAGCTTGAGGTAAAAAGCACTGGCGTCGCGCGCCAGCCAGATGTCGTCCTCGCTGGCCTGGCCCTGGCCGGCCAACTGGTCAGCCGCCGCGCGCACCAGCAGCGACTGCGGCGAACAAGCGCACAGCCCGGCGACTGCGGCCACTGCGGCGGTCCGCCAGATCGATGACCAGATCGATGGCCAGATCGATGACCAGATCGATGACCAGGCATCTCGGGCCTCATTGCCAAGCCCGAATTTCATCATGGGGTTCGCGGCTTCAAACCAGGCTGGCCGGGCGCTCGATCGCGCTGTTTCCCCGCAGGGCAGCGCCCAGCTCAGGGGTGGCGGCTGGCCGCAGGCCTTTGGCCGGCGCGCGAGCGCCCAAGGCGGCCAGCGAGCGGTGCGCCGACCAATCAGCGATCGCCAACCTGCCATCGGCGTGTTCGACCAGCGCGGTCAGGCTCTCGACCCAGTCGCCATCATTGCAGTACAGCACGCCGTCGATCTCGCGCATCTCGGCGTGGTGGATGTGGCCGCAGACAACGCCTTGCATACCGCGTTTGCGCGCTTCGCGGGCAACAGCGACCTCGAAGTCGCTGACATAACTCACTGCGCGCTTGACCTTGAGCTTGAGGTAGCTAGACAAGCTCCAGTACGGCAGGCCTAGGCGCGCTCGCGCGCTGTTGAACCATTGGTTGAGCTTGAGTGTCACGCCGTAGGCCGAGTCGCCGAGGTAGGCCAGCCATTTCGCGCACTGGATCACGCCGTCGAACAAGTCGCCGTGGGTGATCCACAGCTTGCGGCCGTCGGCCGTGACATGCACCGCGTCTTCAACGACCTCGACGCCGCCGAAAACATGCTCGACATAGCGCCGCGCAAACTCGTCGTGGTTGCCGGGCACAAACACCACGCGGGTGCCTTTGCGGGCTTTGCGCAGGATTTTCTGCAGCACGTCGTTGTGGGCCTGCGGCCAGTACCAGGTGCGGCGCAGCTGCCAGCCGTCGATGATGTCGCCGACCAGGTACAGCGTGTCGCACTCGACTTGTTTGAGAAAGTCGAGCAGCGCGCGCGCCTGGCAGCCCGGTGTGCCCAGGTGCAGGTCTGAGATCCAGACGGTGCGAAAGCGCAGTGGGTTGTCTGGTTCGGCCTGGTCATCGCTCATGTCGTCGTTCGGCATGGAGGTTGATCGTCGCTTGGGGCTGTGACAGCGGCGTGAAAAATCCTTGTGGCGACGCGCCGTCACCAAACCGTTGCACAAGCCTGCGAGCATCGCCTGCGATGTCCAATGCGCTCGCACCCACCACCACCGCCGGGCCAATGCCGCGCGGCTTTTACCGCTTGATCGCCGCGCAGTTCTGCTCGGCATTGGCCGACAACGCCTTGCTGATCGTGACCATCGCGCTGCTGCAGGCCCGTGGCCTGCCAGGTTGGCTCGCGCCGATGCTCAAGTTCTCGTCGACCTTGTCCTATGTGTTGCTCGCGCCCTGGGTCGGGCCGCTGGCCGACGCCGTGCCCAAGGCCAGGCTGATGGCCTGGACCAATGGCTTGAAAGCGATGGCGCTGCTGGGGCTGATGGCCGGCCTGAATCCCTTGCTGTGCTTCGCGCTGTTGGGC
The DNA here is from genome assembly GCA_943328885.2 of Bordetella parapertussis. Taxonomy (GTDB): domain Bacteria; phylum Pseudomonadota; class Gammaproteobacteria; order Burkholderiales; family Burkholderiaceae_C; genus Pseudaquabacterium; species Pseudaquabacterium parapertussis_A. Next base: position 3,125 of record CALQBT020000156.1, read on the forward strand.
TGCGGTGCCGCGGCCTATGCGCCGGCCAAGTACGGCTTGGTCACCGAGTTGGTGCCGGCGCAGCGCTTGGTCGCCGCCAATGGCTGGATCGAGGTCTCGGTGGTCGGCGCGGTGTTGCTCGGCACGGTGCTGGGCGGTTTGCTGGTCAGCGATTCTGCGCAGTTGCTTGCGGCCTCGGCGATGGCATGGATCGCACCGCCGCACGCGCTGTGGCCGGCGCTGGCCTTGCTGCTGACGGTGTACGCGTTGTCGGGTCTGCTCAACCTCGGCCTGCCTGACAGCGGCGCACGCTACCCTGCTGCCAGCCGACGTCCGGCGCAGCTGCTCAAGGAGTTCGGCGCGGCGAATCGCTTGCTGTGGCGCGACCCCTTGGGCGGGCTGTCGCTGGCGGTGACGACCTTGTTTTGGGGCGTGGGCGCGACGCTGCAGTTTGCGGTGCTGCGCTGGGCGGTCGATGCGCTCGGGCTGTCGCTGTCGCAAGCGGCCACGCTGCAGGCGGCGGTGGCTGTGGGCGTGGTGTTCGGCGCGGCCACGGCCGGGCGTTTCATCGCGCTGGCCCAGGCGCGCCGGGTCTTGCCCGCGGGTATCGCGCTGGGTCTGGGCATCGCGCTGGCGGCGGGCCTGCCCAGCCGTGCCGCCGCCTTGCCGATGCTTGCGCTGATCGGCGCGATCGGTGGCTTGCTGGTGGTGCCGATGAACGCGCTGTTGCAGCATCGCGGTCAACAGTTGCTGAGCGCTGGTCGCTCGATCGCGGTGCAGAACTTCAATGAGAACCTCAGCATCCTGCTGATGCTGGCGGGCTATGCCTTGCTGCTGGCGCTGGAGCTGCCGATCCTGCCGCTGATGCGCTTGCTGGGTTGGGTCACGGCCACGCTGGTGTTGTTGCTGATGCTGCGGCAAAAGCTGATGCCAAGGCCGGTGCCAGCGGCTGCGCCAGAGCCTGGCGCAGCAAGGTCTCAACCTGCTCGATGATGCGGTCCCAACCCTGGGTATGCATGGACTCGCGTGCCCGTTGGCCCATGGCGCGCAAGCCTGCCGGGTCGCCGGCCATCGCTGTGGCGCGGGCGATGAACGACTCGGTCCGGTCGAACCTGGCCAGCATCCCGTTGTCGCCCGAGCGGATCAGCTTTGCCGCCGCTGCGTAGTCGTAGGCCAGCACCGGCAAGGCGCTGGCCATGGCCTCGGGCGTGACATTGCCAAAGGTTTCGGTGGTGCTGGGGAACAGCAGCATGTCGGCCGAGGCGTAGTGCGCGGACAGGTCCAGGCCGTTGCGCAGACCGGCGAATGAGGCGTCCGGGCAGGCCGCCTGCAGCTCGCGCCGGGACGGGCCGTCACCGACCAGCAGCAGCCGGCTGTCCGCTCGACAGGCCCTGATCGCCGCGAAAGCCTGCAGCAGACAGCCCAGGTTCTTCTCTGGCGCGAGCCGGCCCACGCAGGCGACGACCAGGGTTTGCGGCCCCGCCCCCCAGCTCTCGCGCAAGGCCTGGCTGCGGTGGATCGGCGAAAAGAGGTCGGTGTCGACGCCGCGCCCGACCACCTGCACGTGACGGAAGCCGCTGGCGACGAGCTTGGCGCACAGGTCTTCGGTGGGCACCATGGTCGCGAGGGTGCGGTTGTGGAACTTGCGCAGGTAGGCCATGATCGGTTTGCGCAGCCAGCCCACGCCGTAGTGCCGGCTGTAGGCATCGAAGTTGGTGCGAAAGTCCGAGGTCACCGGCAGCCTCAGCTTGTGCGCGGCCTGCAACGCCGACCAACCCAACGGGCCCTCGGTAGCGATGTGCACGACGTCGGGTCGGCGCAGCGACCACAGCCTGGTCAGCGTCGGTTTGGCCGGCAGGCCCATTTTCAGGTGTGGGTAACGCGGGATCGGCAGGCCGCGCAGCAGCATTTCGTGGAAACGCTCGCTGCTGTCGGCCTGGTCATCGGCTTGCTGGCGCGGGCGGATCAGCTGCAGGTCGTGGCCGCGGTCGCGCAAGCCTTCGACGACGCGGGCGATCGTCAGCGACACGCCGTTGACTTCGGGTGGGTAGGTCTCGGTGACGACGGCGATGCGAAGCGCGCGCCGCGCCGCTTGCAGTTCGTCGACCACGACATCGGCAGCGATATTCGACATGGCATCAGCGTCTAATGGAGATCGCACATCGTCGTGGCTGACTGCAACAACTTGATGACGGACGGGCTGTCTCGGCAAAGACGCGAATTTGTCACCTCTTCGTCACGACTGGCCATCACCATGGCGGCCGGCAGCGCGGTCTTGATGACGGGTCCGCGTACGAGCCCCGCTCTTTCAGACCAAGGAAGCGAACATGCATGAATTTCTGCGGGCCCTCGCGGTCCAGCGCTGGGACGACCACCGCTACTACCACCACAGCCGCATCAACCAGGCGCTGCACTTGCTGTCGGCGCTGAGCTTCATCGCCGCTTACGCGATGCTGTTCGTCGATCCGGCCGTGGCCGGCCTGCTGGCCTGGCTGGTTTCGATGACCAGTCGCCAGATCGGTCATTTCTTCTTCGAGCCCGACGGTTACGACCAGGTCAACCAGGCCAGCCACGAGCACAAGGAGGCCATCAAGGTCGGCTACAACCTGCGCCGCAAGGTGGTGTTGATGTCGGTCTGGGCGGCCTCGCCGGTGCTGGTGGCGCTGCAGCCTGGGCTGTGGGGCCTGGTCGCGCCGCACAGCTCGTTCTCGGGCTATGCGCACCAGGTCGGTTGGCTGTGGCTGCTGATCGGCGCGGGCGGCTTGTTGTTCCGCACCGTGCACCTGTTCTTTCTGTACAACGTTCAAACCGGCCTGGTCTGGGCGACCAAGATCCTGACCGACCCTTTCCACGATGTCTGGCTCTACCACAAGGCGCCGGGCGCCTTGCTGCGCGGCGAGCTGATCGACCCGATGGGGCATGTGGCGCACGAAGCGCCTCAAGCCTGAGTGCGACGCCCCGGCGCGATGGCCGCGGCGCCGCGCGCGGCGTCAGAACCGGTGCGCCAGCAACTCGCGCAGGATGCCGCGCTTGATCGATTTGTCGGTCAGCGTGGCGTCCTGCCACCACCAGCCGTCGGCCTTCATCGCGCAGCCGGCGGCTACGAAGCGCTGCAGCGCGGTCTCGAAATCGGCGTCGCTGTAGTTCAGGCTGAAGATCAGCCGGCCTGTGCCTATCCAGCTCAGCGCCAGGCCTTGGGCCCGCAGGTAGTACTGCAGCAGCCAGTGGTAGCGCCCGGGCTGGGTGTAGCAGACCGTCCACACCGACTGCAGGTGCGCCACCCGTACCGGCAGGCCGGCGTCGGCCAGGCGCTGGTTGAAGCGCGCGGCGCGGGCGTCCCAGCGCGCATCCTGGCCGTCGTAGATCGCGCGCACCTCGGCGCTGTCCAGGCGCTCGAGAAAGACCTGCATCGCCGCCATCACATAGGGGTGGGCGTTGAAGGTGCCGCGGGCAAAGCAGAGGTC
>CALQBT020000157.1 GCA_943328885.2 Bordetella parapertussis
GACCACGCCCATCGATGAGATGTCGATGCCGCGCGCGGCCAGGTCGGTGGCCACCAGCGCGGTCAGCCGACCGGCTTGGAAGTCGGCCAGCGCCTGGCTGCGCCTGCCCTGGCTGAGCTGGCCGTGCAGCGCAGCGGCTTTGACGCCGGCTCGGTTGAGCTTGTCGGCCACATGCTCGCTGGCGTACTGGGTGGCGACAAAGACCAGCAGCCGCTGCCAGCCCTCGGTGGCGATCAGGTGGCGCAGCAGCGGCGTGCGGCGCGCGGTATCGACCTCGATCGCACGCTGCACGATGTCGGGCGCTGCGGCCTGCGCGCCGGCAGGCATGTCAAGCCGCAAGGGGTCGCGCAGCAGTTGCTCGGCCAGCAAGGCCAGCGGCGCGGGCATCGTTGCCGAGAACAGCAAGGCCTGGCGCCGCGCGGGCAGCAGCGTCAGCACGCGATGGATCTCGTCGGCAAAGCCGAGGTCGAGCAAGCGGTCGGCCTCGTCGAGCACCAGCAGCTCGAGCGCCGACAGACGCAGCGCGCCGTGGTCGATCAGGTCGAGCAATCGGCCCGGTGTGGCCACCACCAGATCGGCGCCGCCCCGCAGCGCCATCATCTGCGGGTTGATCGACAGGCCACCGACGACGACCACGGTCTTGAGCGGCGCCGCAGCGCCCTGCCCTGGCATCAGCTCATGGAACTGGCCATGGGACTTGACCACGGCGCTGGCCGCCTCACCGATCTGCTGTGCGAGCTCTCGGGTCGGCGCCAGGACGAGCGCGCGCAGCCGGCGCGGGCGCTGCGCCAGCACCGCCGGGTCGGCCAGCAGGCGCTGCAGCATCGGCAGCAAGAATGCGCCGGTCTTGCCCGATCCGGTGGGCGCGATGCCCAGCAGGTCGCGGCCCTGCAGGATCGCGGGCAGCGCAGCAGCCTGGATCGGCGTGGGCGCCACCCAACCGGCCAGCGCTGCGGCCTCGGACAGCGCGGGCGACAGGCCAAGGCCGGCAAAGGTCGGCGCGCAGGATTCGGTGGCTTCGTTCACTGGCAAGTAAAGGTGCATCAGACGCGGGAGCAGCCAGTGTACGGGGCTGTGCTAGCTTGGGCCGCCGATGAACCCTGCCCCAACCCCAACCCGGACCCCGACCCAGCGCGCAGCGCGGCGCGCTTGCCCGCGCTGCGCGCTGCCGCTGCCGAGCTGCCTGTGCGCCTGGCTCAGGCCGACGGCGAACCAGGCCTCGCTGCTGATCCTGCAACACCCGATGGAGCGCGACCAGGCCAAGGGCAGCGCCCGCTTGCTGCGGCTGAGCCTTGCGCACTGCCACTGCGAGCCGGGTGAACGCTTCGACCCCGAGGTCTTGGCGGGCTGGCTGTCAGCGACCCAGGCAGGCAGGGCCGTGCGCAGCCTGCTGTTGTTCCCGCAGGCACCGGGCCAGCCGCAAGAGGGCGCCAGCGCCGAGGCTTTGGCCAGGCTGGTCGAAGCGGATGAACTGGTTCGATGGCAGCTGGTCGTGCTGGACGCCACTTGGCGCAAGGCACGCAAGATGCTCGCGCTCAACCCCTTGCTGCAGGCCTTGCCGCGCTGGGGGCTGCAGGCGCTGCCGCCTTCGCGCTACGCGATCCGCAAGGCGCAGCGGCCCGAGCAGCGGTCGACGCTAGAGGCTGCCTGCCTGGGGCTGGGGCAGCTCGAAGGCGAACCGGCCCGATACGAGGCGTTGCTGTCGGCCTTTGACGGCTGGGTTGTTGAGAGTGCGGCCCGAGCGCCGGGCGCGCCCTCCTCGGTCGACGCCTGAGGTTTTCCGCGCGCTGGCCCGGATTTGTCAAGCTCGATGGCCGACAGCGGGCAAACCCGCAAGGCCGAGTCGCTTGCAAGTCCAGACAATGGCGACCATTGCCCAGCCACGGCAACGCGCCCACCGTTCCAGTCCCAAGGAGACTCAAGATGTTCCCAGGCAAGTACGCCCAGCAGCATGCCCACAGGCCCGCTTTCATCATGGCCACCAGCGGCGAGGCTATGAGCTACGCCGAGCTCGAGCACCGCAGCAACCAGCTCGCCCACCTGCTGCGCGCCCAAGGCCTGCAGCGGCTGGGCCACTACGCGGTGTTCATGGAGAACAACAGCCGCTATTTCGAGGCCTGCATCGCGGGCGAGCGCAGCGGGCTGTACTACACCTGCATCAACGCTTACCTGACGGCCGATGAGCTGGCCTACATCCTCAACAACAGCGAGTCGCGGCTGCTGATCACGTCCAAAGCAGGTTTGGCGGTGGCACGCGAGGCGCTCGCAGCCTGCCCCCAGGTCACGCTGTGCCTGGTGGTGGGCGGTGGTGCCGAGGTCGAGGGCAGGGCCGGTGCGGCGCGGGTGAGTGACTACGATTCAGCGCTGGTCGGCCTGCCCGGCACGCCAGTGGCCGACGAGAGCCTGGGCACGCCGATGCTGTACTCGTCGGGCACGACCGGCAGGCCCAAGGGCATTCTGCGTCCGCTGCCCGACAACCTGCCGGGCGAGCCCCTGCCCTTGTTCGGCTTCCTCAGCAAGCTCTGGCAGTGCGAGGAGGGCATGCTCTACCTGTCGCCGGCGCCGCTCTACCACTCGGCGCCGCTGGCCAACGTCAGCCTGGCGATCCGCCACGGCGGCACGGTGGTGATCATGGAGCACTTCGACGCCGAGCAGTACCTGGCGCTGGTCGAGAAGTACCGCATCACCCACAGCCAGCTGGTGCCCACAATGTTCTCGCGCATGCTCAAGCTGCCGCCCGCGGTGCGCAGCCGCTACGACCTGTCGTCGCTGAAGATCGCGGTGCACGCCGCAGCGCCCTGCCCGGCCCAGGTCAAGGAGCAGATGATCGACTGGTGGGGACCGATCATCCATGAGTACTACGGCGCCACCGAGGCGATGGGTTTCACCGCCTGCAACAGCGCCGAGTGGCTGGCGCACCGCGGCACGGTGGGTCGGGTGCTGATGGGCGACCTGCATGTGCTCGACGAAGCGATGCAGCCCGTGCCGCAGGGCACGCCGGGGGAGATCTGGTTCAAGACCGCGACGCCTTTCGTCTACTTCAGCGACCCCGAACGCACCGCCGAGACCCGCTCGCCTGACGGCACGATGAGCACGGTGGGCGACATGGGCTATGTCGACGCCGACGGGTATCTGTACCTGACCGACCGCTCGACCTTCATGATCATCTCGGGCGGCGTCAACATCTACCCGCAGGAATGCGAGAACCTGCTGATCACCCACCCCAAGGTGGCCGACGCGGCGGGGTTTGGCGTGCCGAATGACGATTTCGGCGAGGAGGTCAAGGCGGTGGTGCAGCCGGTGCCGGGCGTGGCGCCAGGGCCTGAACTGGCGCAGGAGCTGATGGCTTTCTGCGCCGAGCACCTGTCCAAGCAGAAATGCCCGCGCTCGGTGGACTTCAGCTTGCAGCTGCCACGCCTGCCCACGGGCAAGCTCTACAAGCGCGTGCTGCGCGACCCGTACTGGGCCGGCCGCAAGAGCCGGATCGTCTGAGCGCTTGAGACCAGCTGCAGCGCCCTGCCCTCGCCCCGGCGCCGTCGCGCGATCGTCGACAATGCCGGCCAGACCGATTCACTCCAGGTGCTGCCCGCGCGCAGCGCCGATGCCATGAACGCCCGCCTCTTGTCAGACAACGCGCCTGCCCCTGCCCAAAGACCCGCCGCACCAGCCCCCGCGATCGAGCAAGCACCGGGCAGGCTGGTGAGTTGCAAGCTGCCCACGCGCTGGGCCGAGTTCGACTTGCACGGCCTGGTCGATCCGCGCACCGGGGCCGAACATGCGGCGATGAGCCTGGGGCGTCTGGACGATGGCGAGCCGGTGTTGACGCGCCTGCACAGCGAATGCCTGACCGGTGACACGCTCTACAGCCTGAAATGCGACTGCGGTGCGCAGCTCGAAGGCGGGCTGCAGGCGATTGCCCAGGCTGGCCGCGGCCTGCTGCTGTACTTGCGGCAAGAGGGGCGAGGCATAGGCCTGGTCAACAAGATCCGCGCCTATGCGCTGCAGCAAGCCGGCGCCGACACTGTCGAGGCCAACCGCTTGCTCGGCTTGCCCGACGATGCCCGCGACTACGCGATCGCCGCTGACATGCTCGGGCAACTCGGGGTCAAACGGGTCAGGCTGTTGACCAACAACCCGGCCAAGGTCGATGCGCTGCACAGCCTGGGCATCGAGGTGGTCGAGCGTTTGCCGCTGCACATGCCGTCCAACCCGCACAACCGGGACTATCTGCAGACCAAGTCGCGGCGTATGGGCCATTACGGGCCTGACGAGCAAGTCTGAGGTCTTGACGGCGGCAGTCCGCGCCGCCGCCGCGCCCATGCCTCAAGCCGCGTTCAAGCCGCATTCAAGCCGCGTTCACCCCACGCGTGACATCGCGAAGTCCAGCAACTCCTTGTCGGTGACCTGACCCGGCCACAGCGCGCCGGGCAGCCAGCGGAAAAAGCTGCTGGCTGCGATGCGGCTGTTGATGCCGTCGCGGCGCCAGGCTTTGGCAATCGGCGCGGCGAGCTCGCCCAGGCGCTCGGTCTCGAAGCGCTGGAGCTGATCGCTGCGCTGCGCTTCGGTCATCTCGTCGAACAGTGACTTGGCTTGCACGGCCTTTTGCTGCTGCCACTCCTCGCGCAGGCGCTGCAGCTTTTCGTCGACACTCGGCATGGCGCTGGCGCGTGCCGGCGCTGGCTTCGCATCGCCCTCCCCTGCGTACTGACGCTTGAGCGCGTCGCGCAGGTAGGCGGCGGTCGACTTCAGCGGCGGCAGGCTCTGGCTCTGGATCCGCTGCTCGACATGATCGACCGCCGCGCGCAGCACGCCTTCGTCGGCCACTGCGTACAGGTCTTGCGCCTCAGCGCGCTTGACCCCCAGCACAATCAAACGCTCGACGAGCTCCAAGTCGAAGACCGTCTTGGCAGCCTCGCGCTGACCTTCGGGGCTGGCCTGGGGTTTGGCGACGACCCGGAACTGAAGCTCTTCGACCTTGCGGCCGCGCTTGTGCTCGACCACCTCGAGGCGAAAGTCCTCGCTCAGCGTGTCGAGCTCGGCCAGTGCCTTCTTGATCGTGTCGCGGTGCAGGATGCGGTAGTCGACAGCAGTGATGTCGCTTCTGCCGGTGAGCACCGAAGCCCACCAGATCACGTCCTCGCGCATCGTCAAGCGGCCGGGTGAGCTCAGGTAGCGGGCACCGAGTTCGTAGAGCACTGAGGCGGCGTAGCTTCTCATCTGCGAGCTGATCTCGAGCAGCACCCGGGTGTATTGGGCCGGCCTGACCAGGCGTTCACGGATCGGCTCTGGATAGCTCCAGGTCAGCGTGCAGGCCCGCCCGCGGCCAGGCTCGTCTATCGTGACCGGACCGAGCAGCTGGGTCGATGTCCACTGCCTGGCGCCAGCCGCACTGGTGTGCCATTCGATGGTGGTGGCCTGCATGTCGCGGATGTGCGACTTGAGCAACTCGGTGTTGTTGGAGGTGAAGCGTGCATCGTCGATCAGCTCGGACAACAGGATCGAATAACTCGGCTTGTCCACCCCTTGGCGCTGAGCGTGGTAGAGGAAGACGTTGTAGATCCGCCGCGACAACAGCGTGAGCTTTCCGCGTTTGGGGCGGATCGCGATAGCCTCGTTGGCCTTGGAGACCGCTTGCTCTTCTTGCTTGCGGCGCAACTCCAGCGCCAAAGCGGATTTCGCGCCTGCGGCTTTGGATGGGTTGTCTTGTGGGGGATCTTGCACTTCTCGTCACTCGGTAGCGTGCCTGTCTCGCACAGGACTGTTGTCTTCTGTGATTTTATGAATTCACATTAGATCATGGGTCTGCTTTGGGGTCTGTGCTTGGTTTATTGAGTCTTAACACTTGAATACTTGAAGAGTTGGTAGACCAAAAAATCTTTCAAAAACATCAACATAAAAGATTTTTATGAAGTTAATTTGGGGTTCTGGCGGAGACATTTTGGGATACTTGTGAGGGGATATGGGGATCTGATGGCTGGAAGTGGAGACAATTTGGGCTGCTCGGTGAGTGGATTTGGGGGACTGGCTCGGCTGCGGGCTGTGATGGCTTCGACCGGGGCGCGCGGACTGATGGCTGGGCGGGCCCTGAGGGTGTTTTCGGCTTCAGGAATCCCAAAAACACTCACAGTCGAGGTCTTGGCAGGCGCTCGATCGAGTGAGGTTCCCCAAATTTTCTCACTGTTGTATGCGATGTCCATGGTTGTATTTTGAAGATTCTACGGTTTCCGGTAAACTCTATGGAAAGCGTAGACAACAAAGGAATCCTCGTGGCCACGCCAGCAGTAGAACACTTCCCCCTTGAGGAGCCTGGCAACTTGGTTGCCAGCGCCCTGCCCTCACCCGCCGTGGCGCCGCGTGCGCCGATCGACATGCGCAGGATTCTGGCGCTGGCCACCCGGGCTTCGAGCATGGTCGAGCAGATCCGTGGGCGGCTGCTGGCGCCGGAGTCGCGCAAGATCTCGCCGCGCTTTTCAGCGGCCCAACTGGCGGCGCTCTGCGGGGTCGATAAATCGCATGTCAATTATCGTCTGACCAAGGGCGATCTGCCTGCTGGCCGGCTCACGCCGA
>CALQBT020000158.1 GCA_943328885.2 Bordetella parapertussis
TGCATGTCAGCGCCCATGAGGCTGCAGCCTGGTGCAGTTGGGCTGGCCGGCGCCTGCCGAGCGAGGCCGAGTGGACTTTGGCAGCGACCAGCGCCAGTGCCCGTGGATTCGCCTGGGGCGAACTGCTGGAATGGGTGGCGGGCCGGCCCGGGCCTTATCCCGGTGGGCAAAGCGGTCCGACAGCGCCGAACGCGCAGGAATTTTTACCGGGTTGGCGGATCTTGCGCGGCGCCTCGGTCTGGGGCAGCCCGCGCCTGCGTCATCCCCAGGCGCGCCGCTTCGCTGCGCCCGAGCGCGACGAGCTGTTTGTCGGTTTTCGCAGCTGCGCGGTCTAGCGCAGCGTCGTGGACGGTGGGTTGAGCCGCCGCATGCCCGACGGTGCTGCACCGAAGAATTTTTGGGTTGCGTGAAGGATTGATCCCAATGCAAACACAGTGCGGGAAAGTACGGGCTTGGAAGTCAGTCTGTCCCACGGCCTGATAGCGCTCCATTGTGTTTTCGAAGCGCGCCGGCTTCGCTCCATCGCTTGCTCAGCCAAGCCTTTGCTCACCGCCATGAAACTCATACCGCCTGTCCCGACTCCCATCATGCTGGCGTGCGTCGCATGCTGTGGGCTGGTCTTTTCGACCGCATCGGCCTGGTCCCAGGCGGCCGAGGTCGTCGTCACGGGTTCGGCGCGAGCTCAACAGGTGCTCGAAGCACCGTTCGCGATCACCGTCATCGACGCCTCGGCGCTGCGCGATGCCGGCGCGATGGTCAACCTGTCCGAGGTGATGGTCCGGGTGCCGGGGCTGGTGGTCAACAACCGCAACAACTATGCCCAGGATCTGCAGATCAGCTCGCGTGGTTTCGGTGCCCGGGCCGCCTTCGGCGTTCGCGGGCTGAGGCTGTACGCCGACGGCATCCCCGCGACGATGCCAGACGGCCAGGGCCAGGTGGCGCATTTCGACCTCGCCGGCGCCCAGCGCATCGAGGTGCTGCGTGGGCCATTTTCGGTGCTTTACGGCAACGCGTCGGGCGGCGTGATCGCGATGTTCTCGGCGCCGGTCAAGCAGGCCCAGACCGAGTGGTCGGTCGACGTCGGCAGTTTCGGTCTGCGGCAGCAGCGCATCAGCATAGCCAGCCCGCTCAGCGAGGGTTTCGACCTGAGTGCCAGCTATGCCGACCTGGATGTCGATGGATTCCGGCCGCAGAGCGCGGCCCACCGCAGCTTGGGCAACCTGCGCCTGGGCTGGCAGGGCAGCGCCGACAAGCTGACGCTGCTGGTGTCGGACCACCATCAGCGGGCGCAGGACCCGCTGGGGCTGAAGCCGGCCGATTTCCTGGCCAATGTGCGCCGCACTGACGCTGACGCCATCAAGTACGACACCCGCAAGACGATCGGCCAGACCCAGACCGGGGTCAACTGGCGGCATGATTTCGGCGACGCCGGCGCACTGCGTGAAAGCTCATTGATGGTCTACCGCGGCTCGCGTGGCGTCACACAGTGGCAGGCGATCGGGCCCTGCACGCAGGTCGACTGCACGCCCAAGCAGACCAATCCCAACGCTGCCAAGCAAGGTGGCGGCGTGGTCGATTTCGACCGTGCCTACGGCGGCGTCGAGGGCAAGCTGGTCTGGCGCCTGGGCCAGACCGATGTGGTGACCGGCGTCAGCGTCGAATCACTGCGCGACGACCGGCGCGGCTATGAGAATTTCCTCGGTCCGGCCGCTGCGCCGACTGCGCTGGGCGTCACCGGCGCTCCGCGTCGCAACGAGCTCAACCATGCCATCACCACCGACGGCTTCGTGCAAGCCCGAACGCCGCTGGCCGAGGGTTGGGATCTGACCGGTGGCGTGCGTGCCGGCCGGGTCGAGCTCAGCACTGAGGATCACTTCCCGGTCAGCGCCGTCAATCCTGACGACTCGGGCAAGCTGTCCTACACCTACGCCAACCCGGTGCTGGGTCTGCGCTGGATGCCGGCGCCCGGCTGGGCCTTGCATGCCAGCGCGGCGCGCGGCTTCGAATCGCCGACCTTGGGCGAGTTGGCGTACAGCTCGGCAGCGGCGGGCGGCTTCAACAGCGCGCTCAAGGGCCAGACCAGTCGCCAATTCGAGCTCGGCGCCAAATGGCGCCGTTCGACGCTGGAGCTCGATGCCGCGTTGTTCAGCGTGGCCACGGCGAGCGAGATCGGGGTGCTGTCGAACAGCGGCGGCCGCTCGGTCTACCAGAACGTCGGCCGCACCCAGCGCTACGGTGCCGAACTCTCAGGCCTGTGGCGCGCAGCCCCCGGCCTGCGACTGCAGGCGGCGCTGTCGCTGCTGCATGCGCGGTACCTCGACAGCTTCCAGACCTGCACCGGCACGCCTTGCAGCCCGACCAGCAACGCGGCCACGGTGCTGGCTGGCAAGCAGATTTCGGGCACTCAAAAAACGACCGGCTGGGCCGAGGCCGCCTGGCGACCGGACAAGGCCCTGGCCGGGTTTCCGGGCGAACTGGGGCTGGAGTGGCGCGGCGTCGCGCGCACGCTGGCCAATGACACCAACAGCGCCGTGGCTGCAGGCTATGCGCTGGCCAGCCTGCGCTGGAGCGGCAGCCTGCCACTGAGCGCGAGGGACTCGATCGAGGCGCTCGCGCGGGTCGACAACCTGTTCGACAAGGCATTCGTCGGCAGCGTGATCGTCAACGACGGCAACAGCCGCTTTTACGAGCCCGGCGCACCGCGCAGCGCGCTGGTGTCGCTGCGCTGGCAGCATCGTTGGTGAGTTGACAACGACTGTTCGGTCGCGAACGCGCATGCAGCTGGACTTGCCTCGTCTCGTGATGCGGCGTGCCGGTGTGGTCGCCGCAGCCGTGCTGCTGCTCGCGCTCGGGCTAGGCCTGGCGCGCATCGGTTCTGATATCGACGACGAGGCCGCGTCCGCGGTCACGCTAGCCCAATGGGTGGCCAGACTGGCGACTGCGACGCCGCTCGACGACGCCTTAGCGCTGGCTGAACTTCGCAAGCTCTTGGCCGATCACCCGCCGCGCCATCTGCTGCTCAGCGTGCAGGACGAAGACGGCCGATGGCTGTTGGCGCCACCGCCTTCACCGCCGACTGCAGCGCTGGATTGGCTGCTGGCGCTGCATCGCCGCCTGCTGTGGGCACCTGACGCGCGCCATGCCAGCTGGAACCTGCTGCGGCCAGGTGGGGCGCGCTGGACCGTCACGCTGGTCGCATCGCACGAGAGCGAACGACGCGAGGCCATCGTCAACCTGGTCGGCACGCTGGCGCTGCTGTTGGCTTGCATCGCCGGGCTGCTGCTGGCGATGCGCTGGAACCTGCGCCGGGCGCTGGCGCCGCTGGACCGCTTGCTGGCGGCGGTCGGCGATATCGAATGCCACGGCACGCAGTCTGTTGGGGCCTTGCCGGCCATGCCGGTTCGCGAGTTCGAGGCCTTGGCCTCAGCCTTGCGCCATCTGGGCGGCGCGCTCGATGCGGCGCAAGCACAGCGGCGCCTGCTCAGTCAGCAGGTGTTGACACTGCAGGAGGACGAGCGCACCCGATTGGCGCGCGAACTGCACGACGAGTTCGGGCAGCGCCTGACGGCTTTGCGGATGGATGCAGTCTGGTTGACTCACCAGGTCGCCGGGCAGCCCTTGCTCAAGCCGGTGGTCGAGGGCATGGCGCGGCAGTGCGCGCTGGTTCAGCAAGACATTCGCAGCCTGCTGTCGCGACTGCAGCCCTTGGGGCACGACAACGATGCCCACAGCGAGAGTTTGTTGCGGCTGGTCGACTTGCTGCGCGCGCTGGTTTCGAGCTGGGCCCAGCCTGGACGCGAGCAGGCCGTGGTCTGCCAGCTCGAGCTGCGCTGGCTCGACTCGGACGGTCAGCCCATCGCCTGGCCCGCCGGCCCTGCCGCCGAGGTCTTGCGGCTGCCTGGCGCGCTGGTGCTGGCGATCTACCGCATCAGTCAAGAGGCGCTGACCAACGTCGTTCGCCATGCGCAGGCCAGCGTGGCGACACTGGCGCTGACTTGCTGGGGCGACGCCAGGCCTGGTGCGCCGCTGCGTATCGAGTGGTCCGCCAGTGACGACGGCCTTGGCTTGTCCGATGCCGGGGCAGTGAGCCTGCGCGGCAAGGGCATCGCTGGCATCCAGGCGCGGGTCTGGTCCCAGGGCGGCGAGCTGCGCTGCGAACCCTTGCAAGCAGGTAGCGCGAGCCCCGGTCTGCGGCTGTCGGCCAGTTTCAGCAGCGCCTGGCAGGCTGAGAGCGAGAGCGTGCTGCGATAGACCAGCGCATGAGCATTTCAGTGCTGTTGGTCGACCACCATACGGTGTTGCGCTTGGCTTATCGCCGCTTGCTCGATCACGAACTCGCACTCGACTGCCTGGGGTGGCCCAGGGTGTCGATGGCGGGACGGCCTGGGCCGTGCTGCAGCAGCGCCAAGCGCCTTGACGCTTCAGGCCTGCGAGCTCAATCGGTGGCGCCAGCCAGCCCCAGCCGCTCGACCACCCGCCGCTCTTGCTCATAGGCCGCGCGCAGCGAGCGTGCGTAGTCCTCAGGTCCGAGATAGGCGACCTCCTGGTCGTAGAGCGCCAGTTCGGCCAGGTGCTCTGGGTCGTTCATGGCGCTGCGGAAGGCGAGGTGCAGGATCTGCACGATGTGCGGTGGGATGCCGGCCGGCCCGGCGATGCCATACGGCGAGCTTGCGACGATGCCGTGACCCAGCTCCTTGAGCGTGGGCACGCTAGGCCATCGCTTGGTGCGGTGCTCGCCAAAGGTCACCAGCAGGCGCAGGCGCCCACTGTCGACGAAAGGCGCGAAGCCGTTGGAGTTCACACCCACCATCACCTGGCCTGACGAGACCGCGATCATCTGCTCGGCCGTGCCTTTGTAAGGCACGTGGATGTAGCTCAAGCCCCGCTTGCCGAACAGCTCGTCGATCACCCCATGCGGCGTGGTGCCAGCGCCGTTGGTGGCGATGGTCAGCGCGCCAGGGTGGGCGCGGGCATGGGCGAACAAGTCATCCAGGCTGCGCAGGCCGCTGGCCGCCGGCACGACGATGCCGAAGGTCACGCCCGAGAGCTGGATGATGGGTGTGGTGTCGCGGATCGGGTCCCACAGCAGCTTGCGGATCCAGGGCGCGCGCAGCACGGTCTGCGGCATCTGCGCGAGGGTGTAGCCGTCGGGCGCGGCTTGTTGCAGGACGGGCATCGCCAGCGTACCGCCGGCGCCACCCCGGTTCTGCACCAGAATCTTCTGGCCGAGTTGGCCCGATGCTGCCTCGGCCAGCACGCGAAAGCTCAGGTCGGTGGCGCCGCCCGCTGGCCAGGGCAGCCAGAGCTTGATCGGTCGGGTCGGAAAGCGCTGCGGCGCCTGTGCCAGCGCGGCACCCCAGACCGGCCCCAACGCTGCGGTGGACAGCCAGCCCAGCAGCTGTCGGCGCTTGCCTGTGCGGTTCACGCCGGGCGCCCGCGCCTGGTCAGCGCTTTGACCTGCAATCGAGCGGGTGGGAGGTCATTTTTCATGGGCGCTGTTTGTCGTGGCTCAGCCCACGGCTGCAAAGCTGCGTACTCCTTTCAGCTCCGGTCCCGGACTATATCGGTCTGACACGCAAGCCCAGGCCTGCCGTGAAAGTCGGTCGCCGTCGACAATGGACGCTGGAGCGCTGGGCTGACAGGTCGGCGCTGGTCGTGTCGCCTTGACACAGTTGGTCAAAATCCCAGGAGAAAACGAATGGATCTCGGAATTTCAGGCAAATGGGCATTGGTCTGTGCGGCCAGCAAAGGTCTGGGCAAGGGCTGCGCGCAGGCGCTGGTTCGCGAAGGCTGCCATGTCGTCATCACCGCGCGTGGCGATGCAGCGCTGCAGGCGACCGCTGCTGAACTGCGGGCGATCAATCCTGCGGTCCAGGTGATCGCGGTGGCCGGCGACATCACCACGCCCGAAGGCCGAGCGGCGGCGCTGGCAGCCTGTCCGCAAGTCGACATCCTCGTCAACAACGCTGGTGGACCGGCACCGGGCGACTTCAGGACCTGGGATCGCGAGGCCTGGATCAAGGCCTTGGACGCCAACATGCTCACACCGATCGAACTGATCAAGGCCTGCGTTGACTCGATGGCCGAGCGCGGTTTCGGCCGCATCGTCAACATCACCTCGGCCGCGGTGAAAGCGCCGATCGACATCCTGGGCTTGAGCAATGGCGCCAGGTCGGGCTTGACCGGTTTTGTTGCCGGGGTCGCGCGGCAGACGGCGCTGGCTTCGCGCAACGTGACGATCAATGGCCTGCTGCCCGGTCCGTTCGACACCGATCGTCTGCGTACCACGATGGCCGGCGCGGCGCAAAAGAGCGGGCAGCCGATCGAGGCCGTGCTGGCCTCGCGCCGCAAGCTCAACCCGACCCAGCGCTTCGGCACGGCCGAGGAGTTCGGTGCGTTCTGCGCCTTCATGTGCAGCGCTCATGCCGGTTACATGACCGGGCAGAACATCTTGCTCGACGGCGGCGCCTACCCCGGCACTTACTGATCCACCGCCTGGCTCCGCGGCCTGCGGGCCTGGGCTGGATCAGTTGCCGGCTATACAGCCACAACACTCCGACA
>CALQBT020000159.1 GCA_943328885.2 Bordetella parapertussis
GGGTTCGCAGGGGCTCGAACAAGTCGACCAGCGCCAGCTCAGCGCGGTACAGCTCCCAGTTGCTGGTGAAGAAGCCGCCGTCCTTGTTGCTGTCGCTGTAGCCCAGCATGATGTCTTGCTCGCCGCCACTGCGCAGCACCAGCTCGGTGATGCCGGGCAGGGCGTAGAACTCGCGCATGATGGGCTCGGCCTGGCGCAGGTCGGCAATGGTCTCGAACAGCGGCACGACGATCAACGCACTGCAGGCGCCCGCTTGCAGTGCGCCGCCATGGGGCCCGCTCACCAGAGCGCATTCTTTGAGCAGCAGCAGCAACTCCAGCAGGTCGCTGACCGACTCGGTGTGGCTGATGATGCAGTGGCGCAGCGCCTCACGGCCGTAGCGCGCCAGCATCTCGCGCGCTGTCTCGAAGATCGCCAGCTCGCGCCGCGCGAGTTCACTGTATTGCGCGCCTTGCACCCGCAGTGGCCGCGCGTCGTCGAGCAGGCGCAGCAGCAGCGCGCGGCGGCCTGTCTCGTCCAGCGTCGAGTAGTCCTCGTGCAGGCGGGCCGAGCGCA
Source organism: Bordetella parapertussis (assembly GCA_943328885.2). Taxonomy (GTDB): domain Bacteria; phylum Pseudomonadota; class Gammaproteobacteria; order Burkholderiales; family Burkholderiaceae_C; genus Pseudaquabacterium; species Pseudaquabacterium parapertussis_A. The sequence goes on from CALQBT020000159.1 coordinate 556, forward strand.
GCAACTCGGCCAGCACCGCTTCGTGCTTGTCCGAGCTCTGGCGCAAGTCCAGCGTCGCGAGGTGAAAGCCAAAGACCTGCACGGCGCGCATCAGCGGCGCCAGCCGCGGTGCGACCAGCGCCTGGGCATGGTGCGAGCGCAGGCTGTCGGCGATCAGCGTCAGGTCGGCCAGCAACGGCGCCGGCGCGGTGTCGGCATTCTGTGGCGGCACCGCATGGCGCAGCGCTTCGGTGCCGGTCAGCGCCAGCAGCGTGGCGGCGAGCCGCGCGTAGACGCCGATCAGCGCGCGGCGGTAAGGCTCATCGCCGCGGTGCGGGTTGCTGTCTGGCGAGGCATCGGCGAGTGCCTGCATGGCCGGCGTCACGCCGGCCAGCATCTGGCTGATTGACAGCTCGGCCCCCAGCGCATGCACCTCGGCGAGGTAGAAGCGCAGCGCGACCTCGCTCTGGCGGGCCATCGCTGTGCGCAGCGTGTTGGCGTCCACATGGGGGTTGCCATCGCGGTCGCCGCCTATCCAATGGCCCATGCGCAGAAAGCTTGGCACCGCGTGGCCTGTCAGCTGCTGCTCGATCTCGGCGTACAGTTTCGGGATCTGGCGCAAGAAGGTGTTCTGGTAATAACTCAGCGCGTTCTCGATCTCGTCGGCCACCGTGAGCTTGGTGTAGCGCAGCATGCGGGTTTGCCAGAGCTGGGTGATGCGTGCGCAGATCAAGGCCTCGTTGTCGCGCCGTTCGCGCTCACCGGGCATGCCGTCGCGAGCGCCGACCAGTTCGGCAATCGCGCGTTCGGCGTCGAGGATGCTCTTGCGCTGCACCTCGGTGGGGTGGGCGGTGAGCACCGGCGAGATATAGGCCTGGGCGAGCGTTCTCGCCACATCGGCCGTGCCGATATTGGCCTGCTGCAAGCGCTCGAAGGTCAAGGCCAGCGAGCCCTGCTGCAGATGCCCCAGCTGCTCATGATGAAGGCGACGGCGAACATGCTGGCGGTCCTCGGCGATGTTGGCCAAGTGTGAAAAATAGCTGAAGGCACGGATCACGCTGACAGTCTGATCAGCCGACAGGTTCTTCAGCAAGCGGGCGAGTGCCCGGCCGGCCAAGGTGTCGTTCTTGAGTCGGTAGGCCACCGAGAGCTGGCGCACGCGCTCGATCAACGCGTATGCCTGCTGGCCCTCCTGCTCGCGGATCACGTCACCCAGGATCCTGCCAAGCAATCGGATGTCCTCGATCAAGGCCGTGTTGTGGGCGGCAGCCGTTTCATGGCTGAGCGCTGACTTTTTTGCCGGCGCTCGAGGGCTGGCAGTCGCTGGAAGGGTTGCGGACGAACGCGGCATCAAGTTTCTCCGGCTGCGCAGCAAGATCACAAGAACAGCACTTTAGTCAGAATGCTAGCATCCAATAAGCACGTACAACAGACGCCGATGTCAGCCATAGTCGGCCTGGCTTGGCGCTGCGGGCCATGGGCTCTAGCGATAATCGTGCCACCATGACCGAAACTCGTCTCGATGCCAGCCCGACCGTGAAGCCCACCGGCTTGTGGATCGCCACCCGCGAGAGCCGACTGGCGCTTTGGCAGGCCGAGCATGTGCGCGATCTGCTGGCGCAACGATTCGGACTGCAAGTCGGCCTGCTCGGCATGACCACACGTGGCGACCAGATCCTGGACCGCCCTTTGAGCAAGGTCGGCGGCAAGGGCTTGTTCGTCAAGGAGCTCGAAACGGCGCTGGAGGACGGGCGCGCCCACCTCGCCGTGCACTCGCTCAAGGACGTGCCGATGGAGCTGCCTGAGGGTTTTGTGCTGGCAACGGTGCTCGAACGTGAAGACCCGCGCGACGCGCTGGTGTCGAACCATTTCGCATCGGTCACGGCCTTGCCGCAGGGTGCGGTGGTGGGTACTTCCAGTCTGCGCCGGGTGGTTCAGTTGATGGGCATGCGCCCGGACCTGCGGATCGAGCCGCTTCGGGGCAACCTTGACACCCGGCTGCGCAAGTTGGACGAAGGTGGTTTCGATGCGATCGTGCTGGCGGCGGCGGGCCTCAAGCGCCTGGGTTTGGCCGCGCGCATCCGCGCCACCTTCGACGAGCAGCAGATGGTTCCGGCCGCCGGTCAGGGTGCGCTGGGCATCGAGGTACGCAGCGACGCCGCGGAACTTCGGGCGCAGCTGGGTCGGCTCACCCATGCGCCGACCTGGCTGGCGGTTCACGCCGAGCGTGCGGTCTCGCGTGCGCTGGGCGGCAGCTGCAGCATGCCTTTGGCAGCCCACGCGGTCTGGCAAGGCGACCAACTGGTGATCGACGTCGCGCTGGGGGACCCCGAGCACCCAGCCCGGCCTTTGCTGCGCGCCCGGGCCCAGGCTGTGGTCGACCGCGCGGGCGATGGCGCGGCCACCGCCGCTGCCACCGAGCTTGGCGAGCGCGCCGCGGCGCAGCTTCGCGTGCTGGGTGCTGACGGCTACATCGTCGCCGGCCCGGCCTGATCGGACGCGGCGATGTCCGGCGCCCGCGCCGTGACCCCAACCAGCGCCGCGCTGCCCTGCGTGGTGGTGACGCGACCGCAGCCGCAGGCCGACGAATGGGTGGCGCGGCTGCAGGACTTGGGGCTGCTCGCCGGCGCCTTGCCACTGCTGGCCATCGCTGCGCCGGTCGACGCTGGGCCGGTGCGCCTGGCCTGGCAACAGCTGGTGCAGTATGCGCTGGTGATGTTCGTCAGCCCCAGCGCGGTCGACCGATTTTTCGCGCTGCGACCAGCGGCTCTGGGATGGCCGGCGTCGCTGATCGCTGCCGGCACCGGTCCTGGCACCCGGCGCGCGCTGCTGCGCGCAGGCTTGCCCGATGCCGCACTGCTCACGCCGCCCGAGTTGGCCGGAGAGTTCGATTCCGAAGCGCTTTGGGCGGTGTTGCGTGATCGCTTGAACTGGCCCGGACGCAGTGTGTTGATCGTGCGCGGCGAGGGCGGCCGCGACTGGCTCGCCAAAGTGCTGCGCGAGCAGGGCGCCCGGGTGCACTTTGTCGAGGCCTACCGCCGCACCTTGCCGATGCTCGGTGCTGCCGACCGCGCTTTGCTGGTGCGGGCCCTGGCGGTGCCGGCGGCGCATTGTTGGCTGTTCAGCAGCAGCGAGGCGGTCAGCCACCTGAGCACATTGGCACCTGGCCGGTCTTGGCGCGCCGCACGGGCGCTGGTAACCCATGGCCGCATCGCCGAAGCGGCCACGGGCTTGGGTTTTGGCAGCGTGGAGCAAGTCGCGCCGACGCCTGAGGCCGTGGCCGATGCGCTGCGCCGTCGCTGACCGAAGCGCTCGCCTGCCGCAGGCCCGTCGATACAATGAGTTTGATCGTGACCACAGACGAAAAGCCCGCCCTGTCTACCACCCCCCCGGCTGCCGGCGCGTTGGCCGGGTCGGCGTCCAGTGCTGTGGTTGCACCTGCCGCTGCAGCGCTGGCGGGCCACGGCTGGTGGATCGCGCTGGGCTTGGCGGGTGCGCTCAGCGTGGTGGCGGTCACGCTGGCGCTGCTAGGCCAGCAGCGGATCAAGTCGCTGGAGCAGGAACTGGTCCGGCGCCAGCAAGACAGCCAGGGCCAGGCGATCGAGGCCCATGCGCTGGCCAAGCAGGCGTTCGACGCTGCCCGCGCCGCCGAGTCCAAGGTCGGGTTGCTCGAAGCCCGCGTTGCCGAGACGGTGCTGCAACGCAGTCAACTCGAGGACTTGATCCAGCAGTTGTCGCGTTCTCGCGACGAGAACGTGCTGGCCGATGTCGACGCTGCGGTGCGTGTGGCCGTTCAGCAAAGCGCGATCACCGGCAGCGCCGAGCCCTTGGTCTCTGCGTTGCGCCAAGCCGAAGAGCGCTTGGCGCGGCTGAACCAGCCCCGCTTGGAGCGGGTTCGCCGCGCGCTGGCGCGCGATCTCGACCGGGTGCGGGCAGTGGCCGTCGCCGACCTTGCCAGCCTGACGATCAAGCTTGACGAGGCGGTGCGCACCGTCGACGAGTTGCCGCTGCTGTCCCAGCCCGAGCGCCGTGCCGTCGTTGCCGGGGCGGCGGCGTCCAAACCCGACGGCGCAGCCTCAGGCATTGGTTCCGGCGCCTGGCTGCCATGGCTGCAGTCGCAATGGACGGCGATCGGCAGCCGGGTCTGGCTCGAAGTCAGAAGCCTGGTGCGGGTGGCCCAGATCGACAAGCCTGAGGCCATGCTGCTGACGCCCGAACAAGGCTGGTTTCTGCGCGAAAACCTCAAGCTGCGCTTGCTCAATGCCAGGTTGGCGCTGCTGTCTCGGCAGTACGACACGGCGCAGGCCGACTTGCAGGACCTGCAGTCCTTGCTTGAACGCTACTTCGACCGCAATGCCCGTCGTGTTGCGCTGACCATCGATCTGGTGCGACAAGTCGCCGGTCAGTCGCGTCAGCTCAGCCTGCCGCGACCCGACGAGACCTTGGCTGCCTTGGCGGCGGCTCAGGCAGGTCGCTAGCCCCGCCTCCCAACCCGCAAGCCATGACACCTGCTGCTTTGCTCGCAAGCGTGCCGGCCCGCCGGACCGACGGCTGACATGCGCAGCGTTATCTGGCTGGTGCTGCTGTTCGTGGTGGCGGTGGTCGCTGCGCTGACCTTGGGCGACAACGACGGCCTCGCTTCGTTTTACTGGGCGGGGTGGCGAGTCGACTTGTCGCTCAACTTCTTTGTGCTCGCCGCGATCGCCACGGGCTTTGCGGTGGTGACGGCAGTGCACGCCATCAACGCGTTGATCGGCTTGCCTGCCCGGGCCCGTGAGTGGCGTGCGCTGCGTCTGGAGCGCTCGGCCCAGGCGGCATTGCGCGAGGCATTGGCCGAATACTTTGGTGCCCGTTACAGCCGAGCGCTCAAAGCCGCTCAGCGTGCGATCACCTTGGCGCCGGAAGTGCCCACGCTGGCCGACGACCACGAATTTCATGTACTGGCGAGCTTGCTGGCCGCTGGCAGCCTGCATCGCCTGCAGGACCGCCCGCGCCGGGACGAGCAGGTGGGCAGCGCGTTGCGCGCGGCCCGCCACGGTGCAGGCGCGGTAGTTGACGATGGCGCGCGCTTGTTGGCCGCCGAATGGGCGCTCGACGACCGGGATGGTCCACGTGCTGAGAGCTTGCTGGCCGAACTGCAGCCGGGCGTGGCGCGCCGCACCCAGGCTTTGAGGCTCAAGCTGGGTGCAGCGAGGCTGGAGCGCCGGCCACTTGAGGCGCTGCACACGGCGCGCCTGTTGGCCAACCACCAGGCGTTCTCGAAGGCGGCCGCACAGGGCTTGCTGCGCTCGCTGGCCATCGAGGCGCTGGATGCACCCCATGACGCCGATCAACTGCGTCTGGCTTGGCTGCAGTTCGACAACGCCGATCAGCGCGACCCCTTTGTTGCCGCACGTGCCGCCCGCCGGGCGGCTGCACTGGGCGCGGCTGCAGACGGCCGGGCTTGGCTGCGCCCGCTCTGGGACCGGCTCGACGCGATGGAGGCCGATGGCCGTGCCGAGTTGGCGATGGCCTTGGTCGATACGATTTCAGGCTTGGGAACTGATTGGCTGCTGCGCGTGGAGTCAGCCCAGCGCGCCTATCCGACCGAGCCAGCGGTGCAGGCTGCCGTGGGTGCGGCGTTGGCTGAGCGACAACTCTGGGGCAAAGCCCGCCCACCGCTGGAGCAAGCTGCCAACGACCTGTCTCTCGCCCCCCGTGCCCGGCGACAGGCGTGGCGCACCTTGGCCCGCTTGGCAGATGAGGAGGGTGATGCAGCCCGCGCCAACGCCTGTTACCGCAGCGCAGCGGCAATCGATTGAGAGCGCGGCCATAGCGCCTCACCGAGCCCGATTTTTTCATCGAGAGGAAGATTCGCGATGGAATTGAATGTACACTCCGAGGCTGCGCGGCTGTAGCTCAGCTGGATAGAGTACTTGGCTACGAACCAAGGGGTCGTGGGTTCGATTCCTGCCAGCCGCACCATAAAAATCAACGGGTTAGCTCTCACAAGGGGCTAAC
>CALQBT020000160.1 GCA_943328885.2 Bordetella parapertussis
CTGCTGAACGCCTGGCTCAAGGCCCGGGCATAGGCCAGGTAGGTCGAGGCGTCTGGCGCGCCGGCCCCGGGCTGGTAGTCGCGCGCCAACTGTTGCAGCGCCATCGCCAGCGTCGGCCCACCGGTCAGTCCCGGCGCTGCAAATACCTGGCCGCCGCGGTAGGGGATGGTCAGCGGAGCGACCCACTCGGCGCGGTAGGCGGCCAGGTCGGCCTCGCTCAGGCAGCCACCCTTGGCGCGAACGTCGCGCACCAGCGCGCCGCCGACGTCGCCGCGGTACAGCGCCTGCGCGCCTTGCTCGGCGATCTCGGTCAGCGTGCCGGCCAGCACGCGCTGGTCGAGATGGCGCTCGGCTGTCGAGGTCCAGGCATTGCCTATCGGCCAGCAACCGTCCTCGAGAAACATCGCTGCCGCGTCCGGATCGAGCGACAGCGCCCGCGCCACCGAGGACGTCAACAACGACGAGTACCAGTCGACGATCAGGCCTTGCTGCGCCAGCCCCGCCGACGGCAGCACCAGATCGCGCCAGGGCATGCGGCCATGACGTTGGTGCGCCAATGCCATGCCGGCCACCACGCCAGGCACCGCCACCGCGGTCGCGCCCTGCACATTGCGGTCGCCGACCACGGCGGCCCAGGAGAACATGTCAGACGACCGGGCGCCGCCGCTGAGCGGGTAATTCGCTGGGTCAAGCTCGCGCGGCGAGCGCATGCCGTAGTCCAGACACTGCGCCTGCGCTTCATCGGCACGCCACAGCGTCATGCAGCCACCCGCGGCCACACCACTCATCCAGGGCTCGACCACGCCGAGCGCGAACGAGGTCGCGACCGCAGCGTCGACCGCATCACCGCCTGCTTCAAGCACCGCAGCGCCCGCCTCGGCAGCACGCCGGTGCTGGGCCGAAACGACACCGCCGCGGGTGGCAATCACCGTTTTGCGAACGGTCTGGGAATTCGAGAAGTTGTCCATTCGAAGTTATCCTGGTTGTGCGGGCTTGGGTGGGGTCGATCAGTCAGATGAAGCGCGCCGCTGCATTTTCAGCGCATCCAGAGTCGGGCCGAACTGGCCACCGCCGCCAACGCGGCAAAAACAGCCCCCAACCACAGCGCCAGCGTCGTCCCGCCGCCGATCAAGCCAAAACACAAGGCCACCAGCGCAGCGCCTATGGTCTGGCCGGTCAGCCGAACCATCGCCACCATGCCGCTGGCGCCACCGCTGCGCTCGGGCGGCGCGCTGGCCATCAACGCGCGCATGTTGGGCGACTGGTAAAAGCCAAAACCCAGGCCACAGATCGACATGCGCAGCGTGATGTCCCAGAGTTTCGGGTCAGCCGGCAGCAACGCCAGTGCGACCATGCCTGCGCTCATGATCAGCATGCCAATGCCGCCCAGCAGGCCCGGCGGGTAGCGGTCCGAGAGACGACCGGCGATCGGCGCGGCCATCGCCACCACAACCGGCCAGCATGTCATCAGCAACCCGGTGTCGACCGGGTCGAGGTGCAGCGTGCTGTGAAAGTAGAAGGGCAGCGAGACATAAGCCAGGCTTTGGGTCGCGAACGCGCCGATCGCGGTGAGCGCCGACAGCGCGAACATCGGCCGGCGCAGCAAGTCGACCGGCAGCATCGGCGCAGGGTGACCTGCCTGGCGCCGCAGCAGCAGCACACAAGCGACCAGTGCGAGCAGCAGCGGCCCCAGCACCCATGGCCAGGCCTCGCGTTGCGCGCCGTTGCTCAGCCCCAGGATCAGCGAGGCAAAGGTCAGCGTCGTCAGCAAGGCGGTGAGCGGGTCGAATCCATGGCCGCTGCCAGTGCTTCGCGGCAGCGACGGATAGGCCAGCGCCAGACCGAACAATCCCAGCGGCACGTTGATCGCAAACAACCAGTGCCAATTGCCAACGGCCAGCACCAGCGAGGCCACCGAGGGGCCGGCGGAGAACGCCACGCCGACGACCAAAGCGTTCAGTCCGAGGCCTCGGCCCAGCTGCGCCGGTGGATAGAACGAGCGCACCAGCGCGACGTTCACACTCATCAGTGCGCTAGCGCCTATGCCTTGCAGCGCTCGGGCCGCTGCCAGCGGCCACAGGTTGTCGGCCAGCGCGCTGAGCAGCGAGGCCGCGGTGTAGAACGACAAGCCGCAGAGGAAGACGCGGCGCGGCCCGAGCAAGTCGCCGAGGGCGGCAAACGGCAGCAAGCTCGCCACCACCGCCAACTGGAAGGCGTTGATGACCCAGATCGACGCGGCAGGCGACGCCTGCAGATCGGCGGCGATCACCGGCAGCGCGGTGTTGGCGATCGATGCGTCGAGCGTTGACACCGCCACCGCCAACAGCGTGGCCGCCAGCGCGCGGCGGTCGGTGGCGCTGAGCGGGTGCGCTGGGGCGCCAGATGCCGACGAAGATTTGAAGGAAGCTGGCAAGACGGGCATGGGCTCAACCTTAACGGCAAGCCGATCAAAGCGCTGGATCGGATCGAGATGCCCGACGAAGCTACGGACTTCCACGGGCTCTCAGCGGCGAATCCACCACAGGCCTGCGCACATCGCAGCGCCCGGCCCGTAGAGCAGCGCCGCGAGCGGGTCAGCGGCCGCGGGCGCTGCACCGACCGCCTCAGACCGCCTCAGTCAACGCGCGGCTGGGTCTTCAGGAACAGCTTTTGCATGCCACCCAGCCAGCGGTCGTAGTCGTCAGTCTTCCTGCGCATGTAGTTCAGCACGTCGGGGTGCGGCAGCACCAGGAACTTTTCGGTCGCCATCACCTTGACGATCTCGTCGGCCACCACCTCGGCGCTGAGGATGCCGTCGCCGCCGGCCGAGCCGCCGTCCCCGGGCACCATGCCGGTGCGAACCGCTTGCGGGCACAGGCAGGAGACATGCAAGCCGCGGCGGCCGTAGGCGATCGACAGCCACTCGGCAAAGGCCACCGCCGCGTGCTTGGTCACGCCGTAGGCGGCCGACTCGACGATGTTGAGCAAGCCGGCCGCCGATGCGGTGATCAGAAAATAACCTTCTCCGCGAGCGATCATTTTCTCGACCAGCGCGCGCGCCGCCCAGACATGGGCCATCAGGTGGATCTTCCACATCTTGTCCCACATCTCATCGTCGGGCTCCGCGCCCTGGCTGTTGCCGATGCCCGCGTTCGAGAAGAACACATCGACCCGGCCGTAGCGCTTCTCTGCGGCAGCCACCAGCGCCTGGATGTCGGCCTCGCGGCTGACGTCGCAGCGCACCGCCAGGCCGTTGACCGCCTGCGCGACCGACTGCAAGCCCGCCTCGTTCATGTCGGCCACCACCACGCCGGCAGCGCCCTCGGCGTGAAACTTCAGCGCCGTCGCCCGACCGATGCCACTGGCTGCGCCGGTGATCACGGCCACTTTGCCCTTCAAATCCATGAACTGTCTCCTTGAGGTTGACGGCGTGCCGATGGCGCGCCCGAAGCATGCAGTGCGCGGTGCCATCAACCGACACTCACCAGGTTCATCGTAACGGAGGCTGGCCGGGCGCGGCGACGGGTCTGTCATCGGCCAGAGCCAACAGTGATACTCGGGCAGATGCGCCCCAGTTCCCTGCCCGAGTCAGTCCACCGGACTCCTGACCCATACCGCCAGCGCCTGGCCTTGGCCGTCGTCTGCCTGGGCTCGCTGCTGTCGCCCTTGGACACCACCGTGAACACCGCTTTTCCGGTCATCACCGCGGCATTCGCGCTGCCGCTGCGTGACATCCAGTGGGTGGTGATCGCCTATGTGCTGGCGATGTCGAGCTTCGCGCTGGTGTTCGGCCACTTGGGCGACCGCTACGGCCATCGCCGCATCTTCGCCATCGGCTTGGCCGCGAGCGTGCTGGCCCACGCCGCGGTGGCACTGGCGCCGAACTTCCCGACCCTGGTGGCGATGCGCGCGGTCCAGGGAGCGGCGGCGGGCATTGCGGTGTCTTGCGCGCCAGCGATCGCCACCTTGCTGTACCCGGCGGCCGACAAGGCCAGGGTGTTGGCGCTCTACATCGCTGTTGGCAGCGTGGCGATGGCCGCAGGGCCCTGGCTGGGCGGCTTGCTGCTGCAGTCCTTCGGCTGGCCCGGCGTGTTCTGGTTCCGCGCGCCGCTGGCGCTGGCCGCGCTGCTGCTGCTGCCTTTGCTGCCAGCAAGCAAGGTCGGCGAAGCAAGCCAGAGCAGCACAGCGCGCTTCGATTGGGCCGGTGCGGTCGGCCTGAGTGCGCTGCTGACCAGCCTGATGCTGGGGCTGGCAGAACTGACCCGGCCAGGCGCGAGCCTCTGGCTGACGCTGGCGCTGCTGGCCGGCGGCGTCGCGGGTACCTTTTGGTGGGTGCGCCATGAATCCAGTGCCACCCACCCGGTGCTGCGCATGGCACCGTTTCGCGAGGCGCGCTTCTCGGGCATCCAGGCCACATCGGTGCTGATCAACCTGGCCTGTTTTGCCAACCTGCTGTTGCTGCCCTATGTGCTGACGCACGCAGCGGGTGCCTCGCTGGCTTCGGCCGGGCTGATGCTGTCGATGTACCCAGGGGGATCGGTGCTGGGCAGCCTCGTCGCCGGGCGCCTGGCGGCCCGCGGCTCATCGTCTGGCCTGATGACGGCCGGCTTGGTCGTCGCCGCTACCGGTTTGGGACTGACGGCCGCGGTGCTCTGGGCCGCACCGCCACCGGCGTACTTGGTGCTGTGCATGCTGACCAGCGGCATCGGGCTGGGGCTGTTCCAGGTCGGCTACATGGATGCCACCACCTCGATGTTGCCGGTCGACGAGCGCGGCGTCGCCGGCAGCCTGGTCAGCGTCACCCGCTTGCTGGGGATCCTGCTTGGGGCGACTGGCATCCACTGGATTCAGGGATTGACCCAGAACCACGCTGGCACCTTCGCTTCGCTGGCCGCCGGGCTGGGGATGGTCGGCTTGCTGTTTACGCTGGGCAAGCGCCGGACGCTGCAGCCTTGACTGCGCGCCTGTGCCGCCTTCCGGCTGAACAGCCGAAGTTCAGATTGCACATCCAACTTCACAAGCCAGCTTAAACCATCGACCCGCTTCGCCCGAAAATCCCGGCCCCCGCAAAACCGGCGCGCGAACCCAGCCGCTCCTCGATGCGCAAACCCTCATTCCATTTGGCCATGCGCTCGCCGCGGGCAAACGAGCCAACCTTGAGCTGGCCCGTCTGCCAGGCGATCGCCAGGTGAACGATCGTGGTGTCCTCGGTCTCGCCTGAGCGGGCCGACACGATGCCGGCGTAGCCCAGCGATTTTGCGGCCTGCCAAGCTTGCAGCGTCTCGGTCAAGGTACCGCGCTGGTTGGGCTTGAGCAAGACTGCGTTGGCCGCGCCGATCGCCGCCGCCTCGCGCACCAGCGACGCCTGAGACACCAACAAGTCGTCGCCAACGATCTGCAGCTTGTGGCCAACAGCACGGGTGAAGCGCGCGAAGCCCGCGGCGTCGTCCTCGGCCAGTGGGTCTTCGATCGAGGCGATCGGGTACTTGTCGATCCAGCGCAGCAAGAGCTCGCTGAGCCCGTCAGCGTCGAGCTCGCGCGACTCCAGGCCCAGCGTGTAGCGCCCACCGCGGCCGAACTCCGAGGCCGCCACATCGAGCGCGATGGCCACCTCGCTGCCAGGCACGAAGCCCGCGCGCTCGATCGCCGAGACCAGGGTCTCGAGCGCTTGCTCGTTGGTCTTGAAATCGGGCCACCAGCCGCCTTCGTCGGCCACGCCGCAGCGCGGTCCGCGGGCTTGCATCAGCTCGCCGGCGCAGCGGTAGACCTCGGCGGTCCACTCCAGCGCCTCGGCGAACCGCTGTGCGCCAGGGCACACGATCATGAAGTCCTGGATGTCGACGCGGCGCCCGGCATGCGCGCCGCCGCCGAAAATCTGGATCTGCGGCATTGGCAGCAAGCAGGCGTCGGCGCCGCCGAGGTACTGGTAGAGCGGCAGCCGCAGCGACGCGGCGACCGCGTGCGCTGCGGCCATCGACACCGCCAAGGTCGCGTTCGCGCCCAGCCTTGTTTTGGCAGATGTGCCGTCGAGCTCTACCAGCGCCTGGTCGAGCCCTGCCTGGTCGTCGGCGGGACGCCCGGTCAGCGCGCTGGCGATCTCGCCGTTGACATGGCCGACCGCCTGCATCACGTCCAGCCCGCCAAAGCGCGGGCCCGCGTCGCGCAACTCGAGCGCCTCGCGCGTGCCCTTGGAGGCACCGGCCGGCACGATCGCGCGGCCGACCGAGCCGTCCTCCAGCATGACCTCGGCCTCGACCGTTGGCCGACCGCGGCTGTCCCAGACGCGGCGGGCGTGCACACTGCGGATGTGTTGTGGGTTCATCGTTCGAGCTCCTCGCGCCAAGCCGTGGCGATCGCTTGCAGACTGTCGGCACGCTGGCGCAGCAAGGGCGCGGCGAATCGCCGCACCATGTCACGCTGGTCGTCCCGGGTGATGTATTCGACCGGCGACTTGCCGTCGACTCGCGCCAGCAACAACCCTGGCAACAGCGCAGCGGCGCGGCGCTGCAGCGCCTCCGGCGGCTCCCAGTCGACCGCCTGCAAGTAGGTCTGCGC
>CALQBT020000161.1 GCA_943328885.2 Bordetella parapertussis
GACCCCGATAGAGGAGACAACCGATGTCTGCCATGCTGCAATCCTTTCAAGGCGCCGCCGCCGATGACACCGATGCCCAGGAGACCCGGGAATGGTTGGAGGCGCTGGACGCCGTCATTGCCAACGAGGGTCCTGAGCGCGCGCATTTCTTGCTGGAGCAGTTGATCGACGAAGCGAGACAGGCCGGCATCGACCGGCCTTTCTCGGCCAACACCGCCTACGTCAACACCATCCCGACCGACCAGGAAGAGCGCTGTCCGGGCAATCTCGAGGTCGAGGAACGGCTGCGCGCCTACATGCGCTGGAACGCGATGGCGCTGGTGGTCAAGGCCAACCGTCTCGACCCTGCCGACGGCGGCGACCTGGGTGGCCACATCGCGTCGTTTGCCTCTGTCGCGACGATGTTCGGTGCCGGCTTCAACCATTTCTGGCACGCCGCAACGCCCGACCATGGCGGCGACCTGCTCTACATCCAGGGCCACTCGGCCCCCGGCATCTACGCGCGGGCCTTCATGGAAGGGCGCATCAGCGAAGAGCAACTGCTCAATTTCCGCCAGGAGGTCGACGGCAAAGGCTTGTCGAGCTATCCACACCCCAAGCTGATGCCCAACTTCTGGCAGTTCCCGACCGTCTCGATGGGTCTGGGGCCGTTGATGGCGATCTACCAAGCCCGCTTTCTGAAGTACCTGCAGGCGCGTGGCATCGCCGACACCAGTCAACGCAAGGTCTGGGTGTTTTGCGGCGACGGTGAAATGGATGAGCCCGAGAGCCTGGGCGCGATCGGTCTGGCCGCGCGCGAGAAACTCGACAACCTGATCTTCGTCGTCAACTGCAACCTGCAGCGGCTGGACGGCCCGGTGCGCGGCAACGGCAAGATCATCCAGGAGCTCGAAGGCGAGTTCCGCGGCTCGGGCTGGAACGTCATCAAGCTGCTGTGGGGTGGCTACTGGGACCCGCTGCTCGCGCGCGACAAGGAGCATGTGCTGCGCAAGATCATGATGGACACCGTCGACGGTGACTACCAGGCGATGAAGGCCAACGATGGCGCTTTCGTTCGCAAGCATTTCTTCGGTCAGCATCCCAAGGCCTTGGAGATGGTCGCGAAGATGAGCGACGAAGACATCTGGCGCTTGCAGCGCGGCGGCCACGACCCGCAGAAGGTCTACGCCGCCTACCACCGTGCAGCCCATCACCAGGGCCAGCCGACGGTGCTGCTGATCAAGACCGTCAAAGGCTTTGGCATGGGCAAGGCCGCCGAGGGCAAGAACACCGCCCACCAAGCCAAGAAGCTGACCGACGACGACATCAAGGGCATGCGAGATCGCTTCAACATCCCGATCTCCGATGAGCAACTGGCGCGCGGCATCCCGTTCTACAAGCCCGCCGACGACACGGTCGAAATGAAATACCTGCACGAGCGGCGCGAAAAGCTGGGCGGCTACTTGCCGCAGCGTCGCACCAAAGCCGACGAGCAGTTCACCGTGACCTCACTGAGCACCTTCCAGGCCGTGCTCGACCCCACCGTCGAAGGCCGTGAGATCAGCACCACCCAGGCCTATGTGCGCTTTCTGACCCAGTTGCTGCGCGACAAGGCGCTGGGCCCGCGCACCGTGCCGATCCTGGTCGACGAGGCGCGCACCTTTGGCATGGAAGGCTTGTTCCGCCAGATCGGCATCTACAACCCCGAAGGCCAGAAGTACACGCCGGTCGACAAGGATCAGGTGATGTATTACCGAGAGGCCAAGGACGGCCAGATCCTGCAAGAGGGCATCAACGAGGCTGGTGGCATGAGCAGCTGGATTGCCGCAGCGACCAGCTACAGCACCAACAACCGCATCATGGTGCCGTTCTTCGTCTACTACTCGATGTTCGGCTTCCAGCGCATCGGCGATTTGGCCTGGGCCGCTGGCGACATGCAGGCACGCGGCTTCCTGTTGGGCGGCACCTCGGGGCGCACCACGCTCAACGGCGAAGGCCTGCAGCATGAGGACGGCCACAGCCATGTGCTGTCTGGGACGATTCCGAACTGCGTGTCCTACGACCCGACCTTTGCGCACGAGGTCGGCGTGATCCTGCACCATGGCCTGAAGCGCATGGTCGAGAAGCAAGACAACGTCTACTACTACATCACGCTGCTCAACGAGAACTATCCGATGCCTGGCCTGACCGCCGGCACCGAGGACCAGATCATCAAGGGCATGTACCTGTTGCAGGACGCTTCAGCCGCGAAGGACCAAGCCCAGGTCAACTTGCTGGGCTCAGGCACGATTCTTCGCGAATCGATGGCGGCCAAGCAACTGCTGGAGGCCGACTGGGGCGTTGCTGCCAAGGTCTGGAGCTGCCCGAGCTTCAACGAGTTGGCGCGCGACGGCCAGGACGCTGAGCGCCACAACCTGCTGCATCCGCTTGCCGCGCCGCGTGTTCCTTTTGTCGCACAGCAACTCCGCGACCATGCCGGCCCGGTGATCTGCTCGACCGACTACATCAAGGTCTTCGGCGAGCAGATCCGGGCCTACATGCCCAAGGGCAGGTCGTACAAAGTGCTGGGCACTGACGGCTTCGGCCGCAGCGACTTCCGCAGCAAGCTGCGCGAGCATTTCGAGATCAACCGACACTACATCGTGGTCGCGGCGCTGAAGTCGCTGGCCGACGAAGGTGCGCTGCCGCTGGCCAAGGTGGCGGAGGCGATTGAGAAATACGCGCTCAACACCGAAAAGATCAACCCGCTGTACGCCTGAACGCCAGCAAGGAGACACGACATGGCATTGATCGAAGTGAAGGTCCCGGACATCGGCGACTTCAAGGATGTGGCGGTGATCGAGTTGCTGGTGAAGGTCGGCGACCGGGTGGCTGCGGAACAAAGCCTGGTCACGGTCGAGAGCGACAAGGCCTCGATGGAAATCCCGTCGAGTGCGGCCGGCCTGGTCAAGGAACTCAAGGTTGCGCTGGGCGACAAGATCAACGAGGGCACCTTGCTGCTGCTGCTCGAGGCCGAAGATGCAGCGCAAGCCAGCCCGGCGCTCGCTGCCGCGCCGCCAAGCCCGGTCGCCGCGCCCGCCTCAGCCCCACCGGCGCCACCGGCGCCATCGCTTGGCGGCTCGGTGCAGGTGCTGGTGCCTGACATCGGCGATTTTGACGAGGTCGCGGTGATCGAGGTGATGGTCAAGCCAGGTGACCGGATCAAGGCCGAGCAGAGCCTGATCACGGTCGAGAGCGACAAGGCGTCGATGGAGATCCCGTCGAGCCACGCCGGTGTCGTCCAAGATGTGCTGGTCAAGCTCGGCGACAAGGTCCGCAAGGGTTCGCCTGTGGTGCTGCTCGCAAGCGCCGCGCCGGCGTTTGCTGCGGCAGCGGTTGTCAGCGTCCCGGCCGCCGCGGTGCTGCCCGAGCGCACTGTGCCGACCGCTGCGTTGCCGCCGCACGAACCCAATGCGCCCAAGGCTGCGCTGCCGCACGCCTCGCCGTCGATACGCCGGTTGGCGCGCGACCTGGGCGTGCCGCTGAATGAAGTGAGTGGCAGTGGCCCCAATGGGCGCATCACGCAAGACGATCTGCAGGGCTTCGTCAAGCGGGTGATGGCCGGTGCGGTGCAGACCGCTGCGCAGCAAACCAAGGCGCCGGCGGCGGCCGGCGGCGGCGCTTTCCCCGGCCTGCTGGCTTGGCCCAAGGTCGATTTCGCCAAGTTCGGGCCGGTCGAGCGCAAGGACTTGTCTCGCATCCAGAAAATCAGCGGCGCCAACCTGCACCGCAACTGGGTGCTGATCCCGCATGTCACCAACCACGACGATGTCGACATCACCGAGCTCGAAGCCTTCCGCGTCCAGACCAACCAAGAAAACGAGAAGTCCGGCGTCAAGGTCACGATGCTGGCCTTCATGATCAAGGCGGCGGTGGCGGCGCTCAAAAAATTCCCGCAGTTCAACGCCAGTTTGGACGGCGAGCAGCTGGTGCTCAAGAGTTATTTCAACATCGGCTTCGCCGCCGACACGCCCAATGGCCTGGTCGTGCCGATGATCAAGGACGCCGACAAAAAGGGCATCGTCCAGATCAGCCAGGAGATGGGCGATCTGGCCAAGAAGGCACGCGACGGCAAGCTGGGGCCGGCCGACATGAGTGGTGGTTGCTTCACGATCAGCAGTCTGGGCGGCATTGGCGGGCGCTATTTCACGCCGATCATCAACGCGCCCGAGGTGGCCATCATGGGCGTTTGCAAGAGCAGCATCGAGCCGCGCTGGGATGGCAAGCAGTTCGCGCCCCGGTTGATCTTGCCGCTGAGCTTGAGCTGGGACCATCGGGTGATCGACGGCGCGGCCGCCGCGCGCTTCAACGTCTATTTCGGCAGCCTGCTGTCGGACTTCAGGCGCATCGCGCTGTGAGCCCGCGCCAGAACCCCCAGCCACAAGACCTTCGGAGACCCACATGGCGCTGATCGAAGTGAGCGTCCCCGACATCGGGGACTTCAAGGACGTGGCGGTGATCGAGATCCTGGTCAAGCCGGGCGACACCGTCGCTGTCGAGCAAAGCCTGGTCACGGTGGAGTCCGACAAGGCCTCGATGGAGATCCCGTCGAGTGCGGCCGGCGTGGTCCAGCAGATCAAGCTGGCGCTGGGCGACAAGATCAACCAGGGCTCGGTGATCCTGACCTTGGAAGCCGCAGGCGCTGCCAGCCCGGGGCCTGCGGCACCGACGGTCGGCGCAGCCTCGGCGCCTGGAACGCCTGGAACGCCTGCAGCGCCCACCGCGGCCAGCCACACCGGCGGCGCCGACCTCGAGTGCGACCTGCTGGTGTTGGGGGCCGGCCCTGGCGGCTACTCGGCTGCTTTCCGCGCCGCCGACCTGGGGCTGAAGACGGTGATCGTCGAGCGCTATGCGACGCTGGGCGGCGTCTGTCTGAACGTTGGCTGCATCCCGTCCAAGGCGCTGCTGCACGTGGCATCGGTGATGGACGAGGTCAAGCATTTCGCCGACCTGGGGGTCGAGTTCGCGCCGCCCGTGGTGCAACTGCCCAAGCTGCTGGGCCACAAGAACAAGGTCGTGGTCAAGCTGACCGGCGGCCTGGCGGCAATGGCCAAGATGCGCAAGGTCACCGTGGTGCGCGGCTATGGCAGCTTTGCTGACCCGCACCATGTGACGGTCGAGGAGACCAGTGGCGACGCACAAGCCAGGACTGGCAAGACCCAGACCATCCGCTTCAAGCAGTGCATCATCGCCGCCGGTTCGCAGGCGGTGAGGCTGCCCTTCATGCCGGACGATCCGCGCATCGTCGATTCGACCGGCGCGCTGGAAGTGCGCCAGACCCCGAAGCGCATGTTGATCGTCGGCGGCGGCATCATCGGCCTGGAGATGGGAACGGTCTACTCCACGCTTGGCGCCAGGCTGGATGTGGTCGAGATGCTCGACGGGTTGATGCAGGGCGCGGACCGGGATCTGGTCAAGGTCTGGCAGAAGATGAACGCGCCGCGCTTCGACAATATTCTGTTGAAGACCAAGACAGTGGGCGCGCAAGCCACCGCCGACGGCATCTTGGTGCAGTTCGAAGGCGCTGACGGCAAGACCAGCGAAGGCCTGTACGACCTGGTGTTGCAGGCGGTGGGGCGCACGCCCAACGGCAAGAAGATCGCGGCAGACAAGGCGGGCGTGGTCGTCAGCGACCGCGGCTTCATCCCGGTCGACCTGCAGATGCGGACCAATGTGGCGCATATCTTCGCGATCGGCGACGTGGTCGGCCAGCCCATGCTCGCGCACAAGGCGGTGCACGAGGCGCATGTGGCGGCCGAAGTGGCCGCCGGAGACAGCAAGGCCCAGTTCGACGCCCGCGTCATCCCGAGCGTCGCCTACACCGACCCTGAGGTGGCCTGGGTCGGTCTGACCGAGGATGAGGCCAAGGCGCGCGGCATTGCGGTCAAGAAGGGCTTGTTCCCTTGGTCCGCGTCTGGGCGAGCGATTGCCAATGGCCGCGATGAGGGCTTCACCAAGTTGTTGTTCAATGCCGCTGCCGATGGCGGCCACCGCATCCTGGGCGGCGGCATCGTCGGCACCCACGCTGGCGACATGATCGGCGAGATCGCGCTGGCCATCGAGATGGGCGCCGACGCGGTCGACATCGGCAAGACCATCCACCCCCACCCGACGCTGGGCGAGAGCATCGGCCTGGCAGCCGAGGTCGCGCACGGCAGCTGCACCGACTTGCCGCCGGCGCGGCGCTGATCTTTCGGGCGCGGGCTTGGCCGCCTGCTTGCGTGGCCTGCTGCAGCGCCTGTGGGCTGTGGCCGAACAAACAGCCCAAGCACTCGGATACCTCGAGGCGATGACAATGCTGGGCTGGCGTGGCCAGCGCAGACCTGCTTGGCAGGCGCGCGATGACGAGGAGAGTTCAGATGGGTGTCACCGAAATTTTCGCGCGGCTGGTCGCACAGGTCGGCAAGGCCGCCATCTTGTGGCGGCGCTTGCAAGGCAGCACGCCTGAGCAGGCGATCGGCCATTCGCCGACGATTCCCGCGGCCAGGGCGCA
>CALQBT020000162.1 GCA_943328885.2 Bordetella parapertussis
CTTCGGCGCCGAAAGCATCGCGGGCGTTGAAGAAATGGCCGCTGGGCGCGTGGTCTGCTGCGCCGGTTCCCTCGGGCGGCAGCTGCGGCGCGAGCGCAGGCACCAGCCGATCGACCGCCAGACCGGCTGCTGCCAGCGCGGCGAGCTGGGCCTGCAAGCCCGGCTTGTTCAGCGCGGCGACCCAGACCGCTGCGCCTGGCGTGACCTGCGGCGCGAGCGCCAGATGCACCTGCTCGTCGTCGGCCAGCAGCTGCTCTTCCAGCACCCCGCCCAGCGCGGCGCGAAGCCGGTTGGCCGGGGCTCGAGGCGCGGTCGGTCGGTGCCAGGCCACGCTGTCGGCGGGCAGCACCGCGACCACGCTGTCGGCCTTGGGGCACAGCGCGGGCGGCGACTCGCCCTGGCGGCTCAGCGTCAGCCCATCCTCGCTGAGCAGCCAGCTCAGCGAGGCCTTGCCCGCTGGATCGGCCGAGGCGGCAGCAGCATCCGCACGCAGCGCGGGCAACAAGATCACGAGCAATGCCATGGCGGGGTCAGCGGCAACCTGCCGGCGGGCGGGCTTGCATAGGGTGGGTGGGCAATCGGGTCGCGGAGGTCGGTCGGGGCAGGCTTGGTCTGCGGGTCCGATGGGTCATGCGAGGATTGTGCGGCAGAGCGATGACATCGATCCTCAGGGGTCGCACGGGGGCCGCTGTTAGCGCGGCAGCAGGCTGAGATCGGCCACGCGCTGGTGTTGTATGGCCACAACTTCCAGACCGCCCCGGCGCTCGACCAGGGTTTGCACGGTCAGCACCCGCTGGTCTATCCGCAGCCGGCCCCGGACCTCGAAAAATGCCGATTTGACATCGACGTCGCGGGTCACCAGGGTCACGCCTCGGCCCAGCACGTCGGTGGCGTCGGCCAGGTTGCGCAAAGCCTGGCGCTGCCGGGCTTGCACCAGACGGTCGGCACCCCCCAGGTCCAGACCGGCTATCACCCCGGCCAGCACCTCGCGCGACGCGGTGTTGAGGTTGACCGGCGTGGCCACCGGCAGCAACACCACGACCGTGGCCAGGCGCGCCAGCGTCGCGGCGTCCAACCCCAGCCAGACCAGGTCGGCGAGCTGCTGCGCCGGCAGGGGTGCGCTGGCGTCGGCGGCCAGGCTGGCGGCCAGCAGGCCGTCGGCCAACTGGGCTGCGGTTTGGCTGGGCAGGCCCGCGCTGGCACACAGCCGCTGCAGCATCGCCAGCTGGGCCGGCACGAGCTTGCCATCGAGCAGCAGGTTGCGCAGGTTGTAGCGCGACTGCGCATCGGTGATGCCACCGGCCAGGAAGGCTTCGGGGCCGTCGTCGGCGCTGTGGTCGCGGTCGGTGGTCAGAAAAGTCGACAGCCTGGCTTCGGCCAAGGGTGTCGCCCAGGGTTCGCTCAGGCTGGTGACATGGCCTGAGCGGGCGTCCTCGCGCAGGATCAGCCTGGCCCAGTCGAGCGCACCCTGCAGGATCCAGCCCGACTGGGCCCGGCTGCGCTCGGCGGCCTCGACCTGCACGGCTTTCCACTGCTGCCAGACCATGCCCGAGGCCAGCGTGGCGACGACCGTCAGCAAGACCATCGCCACCAGCAAGGCGGCGCCCTGGCGCGGTCTGGGGTGCAACCGTTTCATCGCGTGGGCGCCAGCATCACGTCGCGCAGCAAGCGGCCTTCGGGCAGGTCGATCTGCAGTCGCACACCGCTGGGCAGCAGGCTGCGCTGGGCTTGGCCGGCGTTTGCGCTGCTCGCGGCGCTGGCCGGCGCCGCAGGTGTCGATGCCGCGGCGGGCGCTGCCAGCGCGACATCGCCGCTCGACTGGGCGTTGCTCCAGCCCTGGCCGCGCCAGAAGTAGAGCTGCCAGTCGGTCACGCCTTCGGCCAGCCGCAGCTGCCCGGCCTCCTGGCCTTGCAACTGCTCGCTCGCCAGCCAGGCCTGTTTGAGCGCGCCGACCTGGGTCACGGGCGGGCTGGTCCAGCGCTGCCAGACGCCTTCGCGCAGCGACCAGACGACGACCTGCACCCCGCCCTCGGCGCGGCGGGCGATGCGCAGCGAACTGCCGTCAAAACTCAGGCCCGGCACCAGCGGGCTGTCGAAGATCGCGCCCAGGTCCTGCTCCCACTGCCCGACCAACGCCGACAAGCGCAGCGTGCGCTCGCTGGCGGCCGAGGCGATCTCGCGTGCGCGGGCCATGCCCGAGACGCCCTGCCAGCCCATCGCTGCGACCACGGCCATGATCACCAGTGCCACCAGCACCTCGACCAGCGTGAAGCCGGGTGCCGCATGGTTCAAGGGGCGAGCGGCGCGTGCCATGCTCAGTAGCGTGCGAGCACGGTGGACAGGCTGAGCAAGACCACGCCGTTGCCGTCGAGCACCAGCGCATCGACACGGTGGAAATTCGGGTTCGGCGTGACCTGGGTGCGCAGCACGCCGCGGTAGTTGCGGCCGAGCTCGCTGCAGGCGAATTCGGCTTCGCCGGCCCCCGGGAACTGCTTGGCCAGGCGCAGCCCGGTGAGCGCGTTGTCAGCGCACCACTGCGCTGCCGTGACATCGCCCAGGCGCTGGGCGTTGTCGGTCAGCGCGCCAGCGGCCTTGAGCCCGGCGCCCAGCGCGATCGCGGTGATCGCCAGCGCCACCAGCACCTCGACCAGCGTGAATCCGCGGGGCCGGTTCATCGCGGGGCCGGATCCTGGACTGCGAACGGCGCCAGGCCATCGGTGGCGAGCACCCGCTCGCGATCGCCCAGCGTCAGCGTGATGCGCTGCGCGCCGATCAGCGGTTCAGGCCCGAGGCGCAGCGCCCGCGCGCCGTCGATACGGGCTTTCATCTCGGGGTCTAGCCAATGCCCGGCGGGCAGGGTCTCGGGCGGTAGACCGACAAAGCGAAAGGAGACATCGCTGCCAGGGCTGGCGAGCTCGAATCGAACCGCCACGCCGCTGGCCCGGGCTTCGGCGCGGCCGGCCTCGAGCAGTGCCGACAAGCGCAGCGCTTCACGTTCCAGGCTGGCCTGGCCGCCGTCGCGCAGCGCCAGACTGGCCAGCCCCGAGACCAGCGCGATCAGCAGCAGCACGACCAGCAGTTCGACCAGCGAAAAGCCAGCGCTGCGCGAGGGCTGCTGGGCGCCGCTCAGACCGTCACTGCCAGGAGCCGATGTCGGCGTTCTTGCCGTCACCGCCGGTCTGACCATCGGCGCCGAGAGAAAAGACATCGACCTCACCCTTCACACCGGGGAATATGTACTGGTAAGGCCGGCCCCAGGGGTCTGCCGGCAGCTTGTCGAGGTAGGGCCGCCAGTTCGGCGGCACCGTGCCGCCACCGGGTTTCTTGACCAGGGCGTCCAGGCCTTGCTCGGCACTGGGGTAGCGCTGGTTGTCGAGCTTGTAGAGCTTGAGCGCAGAGACCAGGTTGTTGATGTCGGTTCGCGCGGCGGTGGCGCGGGCGTCATCGGTGCGGTCCAGCACGTTGGGCACGATCAGCGCGGCCAGCACGCCGATGATCACCAGCACCACCATCAGCTCGATCAGCGTGAAGCCGCGCGCGACGCGCTGTGCTGTGGACCTGCGGTGCCGTGGGGCTTTGCTCATGCGTTGCAACGGCGGCCATCGCCGGGGCTCGTGGGGGAGGAGCGGTCCATGATAATCGGCGCATGAGTTCGCGCCTGCTGTCGTTCGTGATCTGGGCCGCTGTGGCGGCCAGTGCAGCGTATTGGGGGCTGCGGCTTTTCATTCGCCCGATACCGGTGCCGGCCCAGGCCCTGGTGGCGAGCGTTGCCGCGCCGCTGGGCGGCGACCTCGGCCGATTGCTCGGCGCGCCGCTGGCGCAACCGGTGGCCGACGCCGCACCGGCCGACGACCGCTTCCGGCTGCTCGGCGTGATCGCACCGCGCACCGGCCAGGCCAGCGGGCTGGCGCTGATCTCGGTCGATGGCAAGCCGGCGCGTGCCTTGGCGGTGGGCCGCGAGATCGAGCCCGGTCTGCGCTTGCTGGCGGTGAGTCAGCGCCAGGCCGATCTGGGGGCGGCTGCTGGCGCGGCCTCGCTGACACTGGTCTTGCCGATGCTGGCCGAGGCCAGCCGCGGTCGGCTTGGCGATGCGCCCGCCTTGCCGCCGCAGCGTGCGCCGGCGGCCTTGGGTCGAACGCCAGGGGCTACGGCGAACGTGGTCTTGCCCAAACCCGCGCTGCCGGCCGAACTGCCGGCTGATGCGGGCAACGCCGGGCCCAAACCCGCCACCCGCTGACGCCTGGACGCTTCAGTCGGCTTGGGCGATCTTCACCTGATCGCCATCGGCCACCAGCACGCCATCGGCCAGCAGCCGGTCCACGGTCTGCTTGGCCAGCGCTTGGGCCAGGTCGGCATCGTCCTCGCATTGCAGCGCCTGCACGATGACCGTGGTGCTGGCGATCCAGGAGACCAGCGCCGCCCGCGGCTTGGACCGGTGTTGGAGCATGTGGTAGCTGACCAGCGCGCGCGCCGCATGCTGGCGGTGCTTGATCGGCGCTGCGACAAAAGCCCGCAGCCGCTGGCGCGAGGCCGTCAGCGCCGAAGCGACATCGCAAAAAGGCTGGCCATGGCCTGGCAACACCAAGGACGGACGCAAGCCTTCGATCAGGTCCAGCGCCTGGTGCGCGGCGTCGAATCCTGGCTCGCCCACCAGTTCGGGAAAGATGATCGCCAGCCGGCTCTCCCACAGCGCGTCGCCGCTGATCAAGGTCCGGCTGATCGGCTCGAACAGCAGCACGGCGTCGGGGTCGTGGCCGGGCGCGGCGTGCACCTCCCAGTCGCGCGGGCCCAGGCGGATGGTGTCGCCGTCGTTGAGAAAGCCCTGCGGCGTGAAGGGTTCGCACTGCTGGTCGATGTCTCGGTAGCCCAGGCCGACCTCGTCCCAGGGCAGCAAGCGGTCGCGGTAACCCAGCGGCACGCTGATGCGCAGGCCGTCCCAGCGCTGCGCCAGGCGGGCGTTGGCGCCGCAGTGGTCGGAGTGCAGATGGGTGTTGACGACCTGGGTCAGCGTCGCGCCGCGCAGCGCCTGCTCGACCAAGGCCAGGGTTTGGTCGGCGTGGCTGAAATAACCGGTGTCGACCATGCTGGCGCCGGCCTCGCCGCCTCGAAACACCATGTTGTTGGCTGACAACCAACCCCGCACCAGCACCTGGACGCCGATCGCTTCGGGCGGGATGGCGCTGGGCGGCGAGGTCGAGGTCATGGGCGTGCCAGTGGGGTAGACGAGTGAGGATTCAAGCACAGCCTGGCCGGTCCGCGCCGGCCCCGGGTCGCCAAACCGAGTGCTCAGGGCAGCTGCGTCAGCACCGCCTCGGTCGTAGCGCCGTGGGCCAGCGCCTGGGCATCGGCGCCGAACAGTGCGGCCGCGAGCGCGCGCTCGCGCTCGCCGACCAGGCGCAGGAACTCGCCGGCGCCCTGCATCGCGCCAAAGGCCTCGAAGCCGGATTCCAGAAAGCCTTGCAGCGCCGACAGGCCGGCAGCCTGCGCCGGGACGCGCATCAGCCGCAGGCTGGACCGCATCAAGCGGCTGCGGGTGAAGCCGTCCAGCGCCCGGCCGATCGCCAGCGTCAGCACGATCTGCTGCTCGCGTGCCGGGGCCCGGCCCGTGGCTTGCCAGGCATGGACATAGCCGGCGGCGTCCGGCGGCAGCCGCGGCAGGTGGCGGGCAGCGGTGTCATCGAGCGCTTCGGACAGCGCGTGCAACTGGCCGAGCTCCTCCACCGTCTCGACCACTTCCCGCGGAAACAAGCGCACCAGCCCGGGGACCACCCGGGCGAATTGGCGGTCGCGGTCGCCGAACTCCTGAGGCCCGTACAGCTCGTCGAGAAAGAATCGGGTCGCCGCCCGGTAGCGCGGCGAGGCCAGCAGGTCGGCATAGCTCATTTCGAAGCGCCTGGCCTGGTAGGTCTTGATCGCTTGCACCCGCTCGGTCAGCGCGGGGTCGCCATGGCGTGCTTCGCGGAGCTGCGTCACCGTGTTCAGGTGGGCCCGGATGCGGTCGGCGATCAAGGACATCATGGCCGGAGGTTAACGCGCTGGCTTGCCTCGCCCCAGGGTCCCCTCGTGAGCGGCTTGGCCGGCCCGCGCGCCATTGTTCATGCGAGACTGCGCCGATGATGGCGTTGCTGCAGAGGTGCTTGGTGGCGGTCGCGCTGGTGGCGGCGTGCTGCTGGTGTGCTTGGTGCTGGCACCGGGGTCTGGGCTCGGGGGCGTACTTGTCCGGGCTGTTGTTGGCGCTGGCGCCGCAAGCGCCGCTGTTGGCGCTGGAGTTCTTGCTGCTGGCCAGCCTGGGTCGCGACCCGAGCGTGCCGCGACCTGGTGCGGGTCAGCTGTTGCGAGCCTGGGCCGGCGAGGTGATCACTGCCTGGCGGGTGTTTGGCTGGCGTCAGCCTTTTGCCGCCGACCGAGAGCCCGACCTGCCGGGTCAGCCCGGCCGAGTTGGCGTGCTGTTGCTGCACGGTTATTGCTGCAATCGCGGCCTGTGGACGCCCTGGGTGCAGCGCATGCGCC
>CALQBT020000163.1 GCA_943328885.2 Bordetella parapertussis
AAGGTGTCGAGCGCTGTCTGGCGGGTCACAGTGGATTCTATTTCGGCCCAGCCGCAGCACCCAACGGCTCGGCTGGCACAGTGCGCGTGAGTTTGCGCTGGATCCATGCCCCCAGGTCATCGAGCCAGCAGTAGATCACCGGCACCACCACCAGCGTCAGCAGCGATGAGGTGATGACGCCGCCAATCACTGCCTGACCCATCGGCGCGCGCTGCTCCGATCCTTCGGACAGCGCCAGCGCCAGCGGCAGCATGCCGAAGATCATCGCCAAGGTGGTCATCAGGATCGGCCGCAGCCGTACTTTGGCTGCCAGCAACAAGGCCTCGTTGCGCGGAAGACCTGGTATCTCCAGGCCCTGCTCATCGGTCGTGGTCGCACGAGACCTGATCGCGAAGTCGATCAGCAGGATCGCGTTCTTGGTCACCAGCCCCATCAGCATGATCACGCCGATGACGGAGAACATGTTGAGCGTGCTGCGCCAGGCCAGCAGCGCGCCGACCACGCCGATCAGCGTGAGCGGCAGCGAGCTCATCAAGGCCAGCGGCTGCAAAAAGCTGTGGAATTGCGAGGCCAGGATCATGTAGATGAAGACCACGCCCAGCGCCAGCGCCGACACCGCATAGCCGAAACTCTCCTGCATGTCCTTGGTCGAACCGCCGAAACGGTAGCTGTAGCCCGGTGGCAGCGGTGTGGCGGCCATCAGCTTGCGAACGTCGCTCGAGACCTCGCCCACCGAGCGGCCGTCGGTGTTGGCCGTGAGTTCGCTCTCGCGGTTGAGGTCGCGTCGGTTGACCTGGGTTGCGCCGAATCCGGCGCGGATGTCGGCGACCTGGGACAAACGCACGCTGCGCGTCGAACCATCCGGGTTGCTGCCCAGCACCAGTCCGATGCGGCCCAGGTCCTGCGGGTTGTCGCGCGCTGCGGGCGCGAGCCTGACCTTGATGTCATAGGTCTGGTCATTGGCTGCGCGCCAATCGCCGACGGTCTGGCCGGCGACCAAGGCGCTCAAGCTGCTGGTGATGCTGCCCACCGACAGTCCCAGGTCGTTGGCAGCGTCGCGCCGCACCTCGATTGCCACGGTCGGCCTGGGCGGCTTCATGCTGGAGTCGGCATCGACTAGGCCGGGGATCTGCGCCAGCTTGGCCATCAGCGTGGTCGTCAAGCGCTGGAGTTCGACCAAGTCGGGGCCCTGGATCGACAGCGAGATCGGTTTGCCGCCGCCCACCGAATCGACCAGTCCAACATGGGTGACGGTGATGCCGGCCAGCGACTTGAGCCGCGCGCGCAGCGGCACCGACATCTGGTCGACGCTGCGCTGGCGGTCCTTGCGATCGACCAAGCGAATGAACACCGACACGTAGTTGCGCCCGGCGGCCTGGCCGGTGTTGATCGTCGACAGCGTGTACTTCACCTCCGGCATCTCACGCAGGATCGCATCGACCTGCTGCGCCCGCGCCTCGGTGCTGGCCAGCGATGACCCGACCGGGGTGTAGTAGCTCAGGTTGGTCTCGGAGTAATCGGCCTTGGGCACGAACTCGGTGCCCAACCAGGGCAGCAGCGCCATCGCGCCGACCAGCGTGGCCAACGCGATCGCCACCGTGATGCCTTTGTGGCGCAGCGACCAGCCCAGTATCGCGACATAGGCATCGCCCAGCCGCTGCGCACCCAGGTCCACCGCATGGGTCAAGCGGCCCAGCGTGCGGTCGTACAGACCGACCGGTTTGAAGCCCTCGCCGCGAAGGCGCTCACGGTCTATCGCAGGATCGTGCCAGACCGAGCTCAGCATCGGGTCGAGCGTGAAGCTGACGAACATCGAGATCATTACCGCCGCCACGATCGTCAAGCCGAACTCATGGAAGAACTTGCCGATGATCCCGCTCATGAAGCCGATCGGCAGGAACACCGCGACGATCGACAGCGTCGTCGCGAGCACGGCCAGGCCGATCTCGTTGGTTCCCGCCAAGGCTGCTGCGCGTGCGGTCTTGCCCATCTGCACATGGCGCACGATGTTCTCGCGCACAACGATCGCATCATCGATCAGCAGTCCCACGCACAAGCTCATTGCCATCAGCGTGATCATGTTGATCGTGAAGCCGAACAGGTCCATGAACGCGAAAGTGCCGATCAATGCGATCGGCAGCGTCAACCCGGTGATCACGGTCGAGCGCCAGGAGTTCAGGAACAGGAAAACGATCGCAATCGTCAGCAGCGCCCCCTCGAACAGCGTTCGCTTGACGTTCGCCACCGAGAGCCGGATCGAGCGTGAGCCGTCGCGTATCACTTCCAGCGCCATGCCCGGCGGCAGCTGGGGCTTGAGCAGCGCGATCGCCGCCTGCAGGCCGTCGACGACGTCGATGGTGTTTTCGCCCTGGCTCTTCTTGACCTCGAGCGCGAGCATCCGGCGGCCGTTGTAGAGCGCGAGGTTTTCCAACTCCTCGGGGCCATCGACCACCTCGGCCAGCTGCGACAGCCGCAGCGCTTGGCCGCCCGCGCCGCCGCGCCGGGCGACGATCAGCCCGTTGAGATCTTCAGGGCGCTTGACACGGCCCAGGATCTGAACGCTGCGCTCGGCCTCGCGAGAGCGCAGGCTGCCGGCGGGCAAGTCTTGATTTTCGGTTCGAACAGCGGCCATCACCGCTTCGACGCTGACGCCAAAAGCCTCCATCGCCTGTGGCTTGAGGTAGATGTTGATCTCGCGCTTGACGCCCCCGACCAGCGTGATCGAACCCACGCCCCTGACGTTCTGCAGCCGCTTGGTCAGGATCTGGTCGGCGTAGGTGGTGAGTTCCTGCACGCTCTTGCTCGCGTCGGGCGAGGTCACGGCGATCGAGAAGATAGGCGTGCTGGCAGGGTCGTAGCGCGAGACTCGCGGCTCCTTGACCTCGTCGCGAAAACTGGCCTTGACGATGGCGAGCTTCTCGCGCACGTCGTCGGCGGCGCGTCGGCCGTTGACATCGAGGTTGAACTGCACGATCACGACCGAGCTACTCTCGTAGCTGCGCGAGAACAGCTGGTTGATGCCGGCGATCGTGTTGACCGCCTCCTCGATCTTGCGGGTGACCTCGGATTCGACCACCTCGGGCGCGGCACCAGGGTAATCGGTCTGCACCACGACCGTTGGGAAATCAACCTCGGGAAACTGGTCGACCTTGAGCCGTTGGTACGAAAACAAGCCCAGCACGACAAAGGCCAGCATGACCATCACGGCCATCACCGGGTTGGCGATCGACAGGCGAGTGAACCACATCGCGGGTCAGCGCAGCGTGCGTGCAGAGGCCGCTGGCGCAGCAGCGCCGAGCGAGCCTGCAGCGGTGGTGACTGCCGGCAATTTCAGCGCCACCCCATCCGGCACCAGTCCGGCGCTGGCCGCCAGCACTTGGTCGCCTTCGGCCAGGCCGCCGAGGATTTCGACCACGGCAAGGTCGCCCGATTTGCCACGTGCGCCCAGCGTGAGCACGCGCTGCTGGCTGCGGCCGTCGGTGATGCGGATCGCATAGGCCTTGGCCTGGTCGCTTCGCACCGCCGACAGCGGCAGCGTCAGCACCGGGCGCTGGTCGAGCGCGATCCAACCGCGCGCAAACAAGCCGTGGCGCAGGCTGGGGTGCGGCGCGACGGCGAGGTAAGCCGTCATGGTGCGTGACCCGGTCTGGGCGCTGGGGTTGATGCGCAGCACTTGGGCGGTCAAGGTGTCGGTGCTGCCATCGACCGTCAACCGGGCTTGGGCACCGATCCGCAGTGCGGCCAGGTCTTGCGGGGCGATCGCCGCCTCGAGTTCGATCCGCGACAGGTCGACGATCTCCAGGATCTTGGCGTCGACTGCCACCCGCTCGCCGGGCTGGGCCAGGCGCTGCGCGACCAGGCCGGCGATGGGCGCGACCAACACCGCGTCGGCTCGCGCCTTGCGGGCCAACTCCACCGCCGCCAACGCGGCCTGCAGCGTGGCCTGCGCACCCGTTTCGGTCGATGCCGAGCTGTCAAGGGCCGTGGGCGAGATGAAGCCCTGCGCCACCAAGGCCTTGTTGTTGGCGAACTGGCGCTGGGCGATCTCCAACTGGGCGCGCGCCGCGCCGGCCTGCTGCTCGGCTTGGCGCAGGCGCCAGTCGAACTCGGTCGCATCGAGCCGGCCCAGCTCTTGTCCGGCACGCACGGTGTCACCCTCTCGAACCTGAAGACGGTCGATCTCTGCCGCCACCCGGGCCTTGACGAAAGCGCTGTTGACGGCCTTCAGGCTGCCCGAGATGTCCAGGCTTCGGGTCAGCGGCATGCGCTGCGCGACGACCACGTCCTGCGCTGCGAGCTCCAAGGTGCTGGCCGACGCAGGGGCCGCCGACGCGGGCGACGCCACCACCGCTTGGCTTTGCCGCAGCGTCCGAATGCCCGCCACGATCAGGACCAGCAGTAACAGCGCGAACAGCGACCAACGGAGCCAGGTTTTCATGAAATTCAGCGGGAGAGTGGTTAGGTTGGGGTGAGGACGTCACGGGTTCGCGCGCTGGCACAGCCCGTCGAGCACCAGGTTCACATGCTGGGCGATGAAGGCTTGGCCGTCGAGGTGCCAATCCAGCGCGCAGGCCCCGAGCGAATGGCGGTGCAGGCAGACCATCACCAGCGGCAGCACCAGTGAATGGACCGCGTGAGCGACATCGACGTCACGGAACTCGCCTTGGGCCACGCCGCGGCGAACCACACCCCCGAGCAACTGGTGGGCCGGCTCAACGACTGCGCTGGCGTAGTGCTGCGCGATCTCGGGGAAGTTGCGCACCTCGGTGATCACCAGCTTGAACACGCCCGCAGCCGGGCTGTCGTAGAGCTGGGTCCACCATTCGATCAGCAGGCTTCGCAGCAAAGCACCGGCGCTGCCTTCGAACCGGGCAGCCAGATCAGCGCCAGCGGCAATTCTTGACGACAGATGGTGGCTGATCACCGCCTTGAGCAGGTCTTCCTTGCTCGGGTAGTAGCGGTAGAGCGTGCCTTTGGAGACGCCGGCTCGCAGCGCCACTTCCTCGGTCCTGGTCGCAGCAAAGCCTTTTTCGACGAACAGATCGAGCGCTGCGTCCAGCAGTTCTTGCGGCCGGGCCTGCTTGCGCCGACGATGGTTGGGTTCTGAGTCGGGCATTTTATTGACTGATGAGTCAATAATGTAGCCGCAGCCTGTTGAGGGGTCAAGCTGCTGCCGCGCAAGCCGCCATACAAGCCGCCATACAAGCCGCCCGGGGCCGGCGGGTGGACGCGCGCCGTACACTGCGCCGCCGCTGAACCCCCCCGAGGCTGGCCCCGAGCCGGCCGCCACCCACGGGGGTCGAGCAAAGTGGTAAAGCCCTATTTGCTTGTGAGATGCCATGAACCGACGAAGACTGATGATCGCCATGTCCGCTGCCACAGCAGCAGGGCTCGCAGGCTGCGCCGGCATGGGCGGGCCAACCGTGATCACCTTGAGCGAAGCCGAACTCGGGCTGCTGCTGGGCAGCGTGTTCCCGCTCAAGCGGCGCTTGCTGGAACTGCTGGATTTGCAACTCAGTGAGCCCAAACTGCGGCTGCTGCCGGGCCAGAACCGGCTGTCGCTGACCATGAGCTTGTCGACCCAGGAGCGCTTGTTCGGCCAGGTCGCAAGCGGTCAGCTGGTGCTTGACAGTGCGCTGCGCTATGACGCCCGCGATGCCTCGATCCGCCTGACCCAGGTCAGGGTCGCTCAGCTGAATCTCGAAGCCGGCGCCGCGGTCAACCCGAGCCCGGCGGCCCCGCCTGGCACCTCAGGCCGGATCAGTCATGTGCTGGCCGAGCGCGCGCTCGAAGACTTGACCATCTACCGCGTACCGGCCGAGCGCCAAGCCAGGCTGCGCCAGCTCGGCCTGCAGCCCGGGGCGGTCACCGTGACCTCGCGCGGCGTCGAGATCACCCTGGCAGCTTCCGGCGCTTGACCGGCCGCGCAGCCATCACCGTGCGCGGTACCCCGCATCGGCCGAAGCGCCGATATCATCCGCAACTTTGCTTGAAGGAACGCGCTTGGACCTGCTGATAAAGGCCGCGATCATGGGGATCGTGGAGGGTTTGACCGAGTTCTTGCCGATCTCGTCGACGGGGCATTTGATTCTGGCCGGTTCGCTGCTGGACCTGGCCGACGCCAAGGCCAAAGTCTTCGACATCGCGATCCAGACTGGCGCGATCATCGCGGTGATCATCGTCTACTGGCAGCGGCTGCGCGACACCTTGCTGCAGCTGCCCAGCAGTGTTCAGGCGCGCCGCTTTGTGCTCAATGTGGCGATCGGTTTCATGCCCGCGGTGGTGCTGGGGCTGCTGTTCGGCAAGGCGATCAAGGCGCATCTGTTCACGGCGCCGGTGGTCGCCAGCACCTTCATCCTTGGCGGCTTGATCATCCTGTGGGCCGAGCGTCGACCGAGCGCGGTCGTGCGCATCGACTCGGTCGACGACATGGGCAAGCTCGACGCGCTCAAGGTCGGCCTGGCGCAGTGCCT
>CALQBT020000164.1 GCA_943328885.2 Bordetella parapertussis
CAGACCAGCGTCGTGCCATAAGCGGGCTGGTATTCATGGAAGCGGCTGCCGTCGACCATGCGTGCGATGACTTCGCGCATGTCGAACTGCACCTTGATGTCGCGTGGAATGATGCCGTAGAGTTCCTGGGGGTCGTAGAACGGCTCTTCGGGCTCCTGCCACTCGATCTCGACTTTTCGGGGACGGCTCCACTGAGCCACGACATCACGGGCGATCGCGATAGCCTCGTATTCATTCGAGGCGGGGTAGTCGGCCGTGCCCGAAATACGCGTGTGGACATCGCAACCACCGAGTTCATCGGCCGTCACCTCTTCACCGGTGGCGGCCTTGACCAGCGGTGGCCCGCCAAGGAATATGGCGCCATTGCCTCGCACGATGACGCTGTAGTCCGACAACGCCGGCACGTAGGCCCCTCCGGCCGTGCAATGCCCGAGCACGATGGCCACTTGCGGCACGCCCATTTTCGACAGGATGGACTGGTTGCGGAAGATGCGTCCAGCGAACTGACGGTCGGCAAACAAGTCTGCCTGCAGCGGCAGGAAGCCGCCCGCGCTGTCGCACAGATGGACCATCGGCAAGCGGTTTTCGATTGCGATGTCGGTGGCGCGGACGATTTTCTTCACGGACAGCGGATACCAGGCGCCGCCTTTGACACTGGCGTCAGACGCGTGGACCATGACTTCGCGGCCCGATACGATGCCCACGCCCGTGACGACACCGGCGCCGGGAACTTCACCGTCATAGGCCATGTTGGCGGCGAGGGTCGACAGTTCCAGGAACGGCGTTCCAGGGTCCAGCAGTTGCGCCAAGCGGTCGCGCACGAAGAGCTTGTCTTGCCGGGCCAGGCGCTGCAGATCGCGCTCCGGTCGGACCTGTCGAGCCGTTTGCTGTAGGCGCTTGAACTCCTCGGCCAGGCGATGGTTGTGCTGGTGGTTCGCCTGGTAATCCGGCGACGCCGTTCTCAGCATCGATTCGATGCGCTTCATGCCGTTCGACCCGAAGGCTCAAGGCTGACCAGCACCGCATCGCGGTCGAAGGTCTGGCCGATCTGCACATGGACTTCGCGAACGACGCCATCGAGTCCCGCGAAGATGGCGGTTTCCATCTTCATGCTTTCGATCACGAGCAGGAGGTCGCCGCGACGAACCTCTTGCCCGGCAACCGCGTTGAGCGCGATCACCGAGCCGGGCATCGGCGCGCGAGAGAGCGCCTCGACACCGTCATCGGCCTGGCTCGCGAAGCGTTGCAGGTTGTGGCTGTGGCTGAGCGTGGCGGTCTGGCCATCGATGTGCAGGTGGATCTCATCGCCATGCACGGCCAGATGCAGCGCCATCCTTCTGCCGTCCACCACCAGTTCGTGAAGCTGCTGGCCGACGGTTCGCAGCGACACCGCGGCATGGGTCGAGCCCAGGTGCAATTCGTAACCCTGCGGGGCGCGCGACAGCCAGACTTCGTGCGTCTGGTCGTCGAGTTTGAGGGCGTGCTTCATCAGTTTGTCCAGGCGCCCATCGACGCGTGCATCAAGGGCACCGCATCAGCGGCGTCCTTGATGGGCCTGCAAGCCAGGGCCGCTGCGGCCAGGAATGCCTGCGTCGACTGTTCATCTCGCGCTGGCTCGGCCGCCACCTCGGGATGGGCATCCAGAAACCCGGTGTCGACCTCGCCCGCCACAAAGACCGGGTGTTGCAACAGCCGCCTCAAAAAGGCCAGGTTGGTCTTGCAACCGAGCAGCACATAGTCGCGCAACGCCGTGTCGGCGCGGGCCAGGACGGCAACGCGTGAGGGGCCGCTGACGATGAGCTTGGCGAGCATCGGGTCGAAGGCCGCGGTCACGTCCTGTCCCTCGATGATGCCGCTGTCCACGCGGATGCCCTCGCCTTTGGGTTCGCGAAGCAATAACACGCGGCCCGTCGTGGGCAGGTAACCGGCTGCGGCGTCCTCGGCATAGACACGGAACTCGATCGCATGCCCGGCTGGACGCAGGTCTTGCTGCGCAAAGCGAAGCGGCTTGCCGGCGGCCACATGCAGTTGTTCGACGACCAGATCGAGGCCCAGCAGTTGCTCCGTCACCGGATGCTCGACCTGCAACCGGGTGTTCATCTCGAGGAAGTAGAACTCACCGTCCGGGGCGTAGAGAAACTCGACCGTTCCGGCGTTGTGGTAGCCGGCGCTGCGGGCGATGCCGGCGGCGGCCTGACAGATATCCTGCCGGGCGGCGGGCGTCAGCGCAGGCGAGGGCGTCTCCTCGATGATCTTCTGGAAACGCCGCTGCACCGAACATTCGCGCTCGTAGAGATGGACGAGCTTGCCTTGCGCATCGCCCAGGACTTGCACCTCGATGTGACGGGGGTTCTCGATGTAGCGCTCGACATAGAGGCGGCCGTCGCCGAAATAGCGCTGACCTTCGCTGCGCGCGCGGGTGATTTCTGCCTCGAGTTGGCCCGGCTCCCGCACGATGCGCATGCCCTTGCCGCCGCCGCCTGCGGCGGGCTTGATCAGCAGCGGAAAGCCGACCGCCAGCGCGCGCATCAAAAAGCTGCTGGGGTCCTCATCCTCAATCGCCGAAGGCGCAACCGCAAACCCGTGCTGCTGGACGAATGCCCGGGCGCGGACTTTGTCGCCCATCAGCTCGATGGTCTCCGGCCTTGGGCCGACGAACGTGATCCCGGCTTGCGCGCAAGCTCGGGCGAAGTCGGCGCTCTCCGACAAAAAACCATAGCCGGGATGGATCGCGCCGGCGTTGCAGCGCCGGGCAAGTGCGAGTATTTGCGTGGCGTCAAGGTACGCGGCCACAGGCGTTGTGCCGGTGATCTCGAGCGACTGGTCGGCCAGCGCCACGGCGAGCGAGCCTGCGTCCACCTTGTGGAAGACGACCGCCGACTGCAGACCCAGCGCACGAACAGCGCGAATGATGCGCACCGCGATCTCGCCGCGATTGGCGATCAAGACGGTTCGAAACGGCCAGCTCGGCAAGGCTTTGCTCCCGCCGACGGCGTGCCGGCTTGGTGCTGACCTTAGTGGAGCCAGACTCACATTGTTCTCGGTGTTTGTCCGGAGTGCGACTGAACCCAGCCAAAGATGTAATGGACAGCACTTGCTTTTGGCTTCTGCTGACGCAATGCGGAGTGTTGAAAGATCAGGGTGGGTGATCAGGGTGGGTGATCAGGGTGGGTGATCAGGGTGGGTGACGCAGGACGAGCCGAAGGCGAACGACATGGGCATGAGCGCGACACAGGTTTTTCAAGGCCTGACTTCGGACGAGTCTGAAATTCTTTACCAGGCTGACCGATTCGCTCAGGCCGAGCTGTATCCCTTGGCCAGACGCATGGATGACGAGGAATGGTGGCCGGCGGAGGCCTTTGCGCTGATCGGCCGCAACGGTTACTTCGGCATCACTGCGCCCGCGGCGCTGGGTGGTTCATCGGCAGGCTTGTTCACGAGCGGCCTGGTGCTGCAGGCTTTTGCGCGCTGGAACCACGCGCTGGCGCTGTCTTGGGTGGCGCACGAGAACCTCTGTCTGCACAACCTGCTGAGGAATGCCTCGCAGGAGCAGTTGCTGCGCCATGCCCCGAGCATGTGCCGTGGCGAAGCGATAGGTGCTCTCGGACTCACCGAACCAGGCGCCGGGTCTGACGCACTGGGCTCGATGCGCACGACGGCGGTGCTCGAGGGTGATCACTACCTCCTCAACGGCACCAAGCTCTACATCACGAACGGTCCGGTGGCCGACTTGATCCTCGTGTACGCGAAGACGGACCCGGGTCGAGGCTCGCAAGGCATTTCCGCGTTCATCGTCGAATCGAGCTTTCCGGGTTTTAGCGTCGCTCAGAAGCTCGTGAAGATGGGCTTTCGGGGCAGCCAGACCGCTGAGCTGCTGTTCGACAACTGCCGGGTTCCTGTGGCCAACCGGGTTGGCGAGGAGAACCAGGGCGTGAAAATCGTGATGAGCGGGCTCGATCTCGAGCGCGCGATGATCGCGCCGCTGTGCCTGGGCATTGCCGAGCGAGCGCTTGAGTTGTCGCTGGACTACGCGCGCACGCGTGAACAATTCCGCAAGCCCATCGCAAGCTTTCAGATGATCCAGGACAAGCTGGCGCGGATGTATGTTTGGGTCGAATCCATGCGCCTGTTCACCTACCAGGCGCTGCGCGCATGCGATGCCGTCGGCGAACATGGCGAAGCCGGGCGCGGAGATATTCACAAAATCACGGCCGCGTCGGTGATGCTCGCGGCCGAGAACATGAACCGCGTGCTTGACGAGGCAGTCCAGATTCACGGCGGCAGCGGCTACATCGGGGAGTCTGAGATCAATCGTCTGTACCGCGCGATCAAGCTACTGGAGATCGGTGCCGGGACCACCGAAGTTCGCAAGCTGATCATCAGCGGCGAGATGCTGAAGT
The DNA here is from genome assembly GCA_943328885.2 of Bordetella parapertussis. GTDB lineage: Bacteria > Pseudomonadota > Gammaproteobacteria > Burkholderiales > Burkholderiaceae_C > Pseudaquabacterium > Pseudaquabacterium parapertussis_A. Next base: position 4,401 of record CALQBT020000164.1, read on the forward strand.
CCTGATGAGCACCGACCAGGATGTTTGGTCAGCGCCGACCGTCTATCGCGGCGACCTTTTTACGGATCAGACCATTTTGGTGTCGGGTGGTGGCACAGGCATCGGCCGCGCCATCGCGGCCTTGCTGGCACGCTTGGGTGCGCAGGTGGTGATCTGCGGACGCACGGTGGAGAAGTTGGAGCGCGTGGTTGCCGAGGGGCGCGAGCGAGGCTACTCGATCGATCCGATCGTTGCCAATATTCGAGACAGCGCGCAGGTCTCGGCGCTGTTCGAGACGATTGCCCGGCGCCACGGCACGCTCACGGCCATTGTCAACAATGCTGGGGGCCAGTTTCCACAAGCGGCGATCGACTTCAGCGAGAAGGGCTGGAAGGCGGTGGTCGACACCAACCTCAACGGCACCTGGTCGATGATGCAGTCGGCCGCCCGGCATTGGCGGGACCGTGGAGCCCCTGGCAACGTCGTCAACATCGTGGCCGTTGTCGAGCGCGGCATGCCGGGCATCGCGCACACGGCTGCAGCACGGGCCGGTGTTATCGCCGCGTCGCGCACCGTCGCAGTGGAGTGGGCGCCGCTGCATATCCGCGTCAATTGCCTGGCACCTGGCCTGACCGATAGCGAAGGCCTGCGCGTCTACCCGCCACAGGCGCAGCGCGAGTTCGTGCTGGCCAATCCGCAGCACCGGCCGGCGACCTTGCGCGAGATCGCCGAGGCGGCCGTCTTCCTGGTCAGCCCAGCATCGTCGTTCATGACGGGCGAGGTGATGACGGTCGATGGCGGTGGGCGCCTCTGGGGTGAACTCTGGACTGCCGGCAGGCCCGAGCACTATCGCCTGCCGGCGCCGCTGTGAAGCGCTGAAGCACTTGGCGTCGGTGACGCTGAAGCCACCGTCGGCATTCAGGCGGCGCCGTGGGCCTCGACATAGAGGGCGTAGACCGAGTGACAGCTGGTCATGTAGAGGCGGTTGTTCTTCGGGCCACCGAAGCACAGGTTGGCGCAGCGCTCGGGCAGGCGGATGAAGCCGATGGCCTTGCCCTGCGGGTTGAACACCATCACGCCGTCCAGGTCCTCGGACTTGCCCTTGAGCTGGTAGACCTTGCGCCCGCCCGCCTCAGTCGGCTCGGCCTGCAAGGCGCCATTGCTGCCCCAGCCGCACCACAGGTTGCCGTCACGGTCGACCCGAAAGCCGTCCAGCGCGCCCTGGTCCGCGGCGTCGATCAGCTTGGTCTTGTTGGACAAGCTCATGCCGTCCATGCCCACGTCATAGCTCCAGATGCTGCGATTGGGTGTACCTTTCCACTCGACCACGTAGAGCTTTTTCTCATCCGGTGAGAAGGCCAGGCCGTTCGGGTTGACCAGCTCTGTCAGCACCGCGGTGATCTTGCCATCCGCGGCGATGCGGTAGACGTTGGTCGTGGTCTGTTCAGGCTTGGCGCGCGAGCCCTCCCATTCGCCGTTGATCCCGAACAGCGGGTCGGTGAACCATATCGAGTCGTCGGACTTGATGACGATGTCGTTCGGTGCATTGAGCCGTTTGCCCTCGAAGCTGTCGGCGAGCACGGTGATCTTGCCGTCGCGCTCGGTGCGTGTGACGCGGCGGGTCACCGAATGCTCGCAGCTCACCAACCTGCCCTGGCGGTCACGGGTGTTGCCGTTGGCGTAGTTGGCGTTGGCGCGGAAGACGCTGAAACTGCCGTCTTTCTCGCTGTATTTCATGATGCGGTTGTTGGGGATGTCGCTGACCAGCAGGTAAGCGCCTTCGGGGAAGTAGACCGGGCCTTCGGCCCAGCGCATGCCGGTGGCGACCTGCTCGACCGTGCTGCTGTAGAGGCGGTACTTGGTGAAGCTCGGGTCCAGGATCTGCACCGCCGCGTCTGGGTAACGCTGGTTGGGCTTGAAATCGAAGGACTGCGCCCAGGTGCTGGCGCCGAGCGCGGTGAGGCTGGAGCCGGCGGCGGCTTTCAGGAAGCTGCGGCGGGGGCTGTTGTGGTCATCTTGCATGGGTCGTCTCCGTGATGTGGGCCTTGCGGGCCTGGGTGTGGCGGTTTTCACCACCGTTTGAAACC
>CALQBT020000165.1 GCA_943328885.2 Bordetella parapertussis
AGTACTTGGAGGCTTTGAACTGCTCCTTGAACTCGGCCAGCGGCACCTGCGGGTACTGGGCTTTTTGCAGCATCTCGGCGGACTCGTCGGGGCGGCTGACGATCTGCGCGTTGGCCTCGGCCCAGCCGGCGATCAGCTTGGCGATCACCGCGCGGTTCTTGTCGTAGTAGTCGCTGCCGGCGGCCCAGCCGCCCATGATCGCGGCTTGAGGGTAGAAGGCCGACGCGTCCACCAGCTTGCGCGCGCCCGGCAGCTTCTGGCGGATCACCGAATCGAAAGGCACCCACAGCGCCACGGCGGGCACCGCGCCCGAGATGAACGAGGTCACGGCCTCGGACATGCGTTGGTTGACGAGTTGCACATCCTTGGCAGGATCGAGCTTGCCCGCGCGCAGCGCCCGGTCCAGGAACACATGGGCCGTCGTGCCGGTGGTCGTCGAGATCTGCTTGCCCTTGAGGTCGGCGATCGTCTTGATGCCCGAATCCTCGCGCACCCAGAGCTGGGCGGTGGCGTATTCGATGTTGTTCATCAGGAAGACCTTGCCCTGCCCTCGCGCCGGGAAGTTCGACAGCACTGCGCCGGTCGAGAGCATGTCCAGGCTGCCGCCAATCATCGCCTGGAACAGTTCGAGCCCGGTCGTGAACGGGATCAGCTCGAGGTCCAGGCCTTGCTTGGCGAAGCTGCCCATCTGCTGGCCGATGAAGATGTGGCTGTCGACTGCCGGGGTGTGCAGATAGCCCACTCGGACCTTGGTTCGGGCCTGTGCGCGAACGCCAAGGACTGGCGCAGCCAGCGCTGCTACAGCGCCTGCCTGGATCAACTGTCGGCGTCGAATGCTCATGGCGATTTCCTGTTGGTTTGAATTCAAGCAGCTACCGGCCTGCGCCGGCCCGATCGGCCAGCGTCGGCGCTTGTCGGGCCTGCGCCGCGTACTCCTGCATCACGATGTCACGGATCTGCGATCTGAGCGCGGCAAAGCGCGGATCCTCGTGCACGCTCTCGGCGCGTGGATAGCCGAAGGGCACGTCGATGATGGCGCGAACCCGCGCCGGCCGGGCCGTGACAACGACGATGCGCGAAGACAGGTAGAGGGCCTCCTCCACCGAGTGGGTGATCAGCATCACCGTCTTGCCCTCGCGCTGCAACACTTGCAGCAGCAGGTCCTGCATCGCCGAGCGGGTCTGCGCGTCCAGAGCCCCGAAGGGTTCGTCCATCAACAGGAACTCGGGCCGTACCGCGTAGGCTCTGGCGATCGCCAGCCGCTGGCGCATGCCGCCCGACAGGTGTTTTGGAAAGTGCCCGGCAAAGTCGGTCAAGCCCATCAGCGCCATGTAGCGCTCGGCGATCTCGGCGGTCTCGGCAGCGTGGGCCCGGTTGGCGTCGAGCTTGAGGCCGAACTCGATGTTCTGGCGCACTGTCAACCAGGGGAAGACCCCGTATTCCTGGAAGATCACGCCCCGGTCCGGCCCGGGGCCCTTGATCGGCTGGCCGTCGAGCAGCACCTGGCCTTCGGTGGCTTGCACGAAGCCGCCGACGATGTTCATCAAGGTCGTCTTGCCGCAGCCCGAAGGGCCGATGATCGAGACAAACTCGCCATCGCGGATGTCGAACGACACCTGGTCGAGAACGCGCATCGGACCCTGTGGGGTGTCGAAATCGACCGAGACCTGGTCGAAGCGGATGCGCACCGCGGCGGTCTTGTCCACAGTCGCGGCACTCATGCGATGCGGTCCTGCCAGTCGACCAGGCGACGGGTCGCCAGGCGCAGCGCCAGGTCCATCAGCATGGCGATCAAGCCGATGCACAGGATGCCGACGTAGATGATGTCGAGCTGGAAAAAGGCCGACGCGTTCTGGATCATCGCGCCCAGCCCTTGTTGTGCGGCGATCAACTCAGACGCGACCAGCGTCGCCCAGGCCACGCCCAGCGCCACACGCACCGCTGTCAGGATGTGGGGCACGGCGAGCGGAATGATGACCTTGCGGAAGATCTCGAAGTCGCTGGCGCCCAAGGTTCGTGCCACCTTGATGAAGATCGGGCTGATCTGTGCAATGCCCTCGTACATCACGATGACACCGGCAAAAAAGGCCGCGTAGAACAGGATCACGGTCTTGGCCAGCTCGCCGATGCCGAAGTAGACGATGACCAACGGGATCAGCGCGATCGGCGGCAGCGCGCGAAAGAAGTTGATCACCGGGTCGATGAAGCTGCGCAGCCCTGGGCACCAGCCCAGGCAGAAACCGACCGGCACGGCCAGCGCGACCCCCAGCGTCACGCCGATGAACACGCGCTGGGTGGAGATGTAGATGTCGCGCCACAGGCGGTCGCCGGCCAGCTCGATGGCCTTGGTAAACACCAGGTGCGGCGCCGGCACCAGCGCCGGGTTGACCAGACCGCTGGCGCGAATCGCGTACCACAGGGCCAGGATCAACAACCAGGGCGAGAGCATCAGCGCAAAGCGCCGAAGTCCGAACGGTCTGGAATGGGGGGTTCGCATCTGGGCGCGGGATGGTGGACTGCCTGGCGCAGCTTGCGCCACAACTGATCCGATCGTACTATAGATAATATGTTTATACGTGATCGCGACTCGACCCAACCCAACTCGACCGCTGCCAACTCGGCAGGCCCGCTCAAGCCCAGCTTGCCTGAGGGCATGAGGTGATGAAGCCGCTGCCGCTGTCACCGCTGCGCCTGGCGCGCGTCGAGGCTTTCGTGCTGCGCTGCCCGATCGCCGAGCCCGTGCGCACCTCGTTCGGCACGATGGTCGACCGACCCGCTGTCTTCGTGCGGGTCGAGGATGACGAGGGCGCCGTCGGCTGGGGCGAGATCTGGTGCAACTTTCCGGCCTGTGGCGCCGAGCACCGCGCCCGGCTGCTCGAGACGGTGATGGTGCCGCTGCTCGTCGGCCGCCGCTATGCGGGCCCGCGCGAAGCCTTCGACGACTTGACATCACGCACCGCCGTGCTGGCGATCCAGTGCGCCGAGCCCGGGCCGATGGCCCAGACCATTGCCGGCATAGACCTAGCACTCTGGGACTTGTGCGCGCGGCGCGCCGGCTTGCCGCTGTGGCGCCTGCTCGGCGGCGAGCAAGACCAGGTCCGTGTCTACGCCAGTGGCATCAGCCCGGACCGGCCGCAAGACCTGGTCGCCGCGCAGCTCGCGCTCGGCCACCGCGCCTTCAAGCTCAAGATCGGCTTTGGCACCGAGCGCGACCTGGCCAACCTGGCCGCACTGCGCGAGATGATCGGCGACGACCTGGCACTGATGACCGACGCCAACCAATGCTGGACGCTGGCACAGGCCTGCGAGATGGCGCCGCTGCTCGAACCCTTCAAGCTGGGCTGGCTCGAAGAGCCCTTGCGCGCCGACCGACCCTGGTCGCAGTGGCAGACCCTGGCCCAGGCCAGCAGCATCCCACTGGCCGCGGGCGAGAACATCGCCGGCGAAGAGGTATTCGACCTGGCGATCAGGCAGTCGCCGCTGGCGGTGCTGCAGCCCGACCTGGCCAAATGGGGCGGCATCTCCGGCTGCTGGCCGGTGATCGAACAAGCCCAGTCGGCGGGCCTGCGCTACTGCCCGCATTACCTGGGCGGCGGCATCGGGTTGCTGGCCTCGGCCCATGTGCTGGCGGCCTCGGGCGGAGCCGGCATGCTCGAGATCGACGTCAACCCCAATCCGCTGCGCTCACTGCTCGCAGGCGGGCTGGTCGACATCGTGCAAGGCCGCGCAAGCCTGGGGCAGCTGCCCGGCTTGGGGGTCGTGCCCGACCTCCGGCAGTTGGCCGAAGCCGCTGCGCAAGGTTGTTAGAAAAGCTTGCCGCTATCGGCCATCGCAGATCGGCCATCGCAGATCGGCCATCGCAGATCGGCCAGCGCAGGCTTCAAGCCGCTGGCTTGAGCTTGTCCTGGGTCTGGGTGTCGAAATCGCTGGCCTCGTGGCGCTCGCGCAGCTGGCTGGCCGGCTCACCCATCACGCGGTTGACCATGCGGCCGCGCTTGACGGCCGGACGCAAGGCGATCTGGTCGGTCCAGCGCTGGACGTTGGTGTAGTCCTGGACCTGCAGGAATTCGCCCGAGCCGTAAAGCAAACCCTTGGCCAGAGCACCGTACCAGGGCCAGACGGCGATGTCGGCGATCGTGTAGTCGTCGCCGCCGAGGTACTCGCTCTCGGCCAGGCGTCGGTCGAGCACGTCGAGCTGGCGCTTGACCTCCATCGCAAAGCGGTCGATCGCGTATTCGTTCCGGGTCGGCGAGTAAGCGTAGAAGTGGCCGAAGCCGCCGCCGAGGTAGGGCGCGCTGCCCATCTGCCAGAACAGCCAGGACAGGCATTCGGCGCGCTTGGCGGCATCGGTCGGCAGCAAGGCGCCGAACTTCTCGGCCAGGTGCATCAGGATCGCGCCGGATTCGAACACCCGTATCGGTGTCGGGCCGCTGCGGTCCATCAGTGCCGGGATCTTGGAGTTCGGGTTCACCCCGACGAAGCCGCTGCCAAACTGGTCGCCCTCGTTGATGCGTATCAGCCAGGCGTCGTACTCGGCGCCGGCATGGCCGAGCGCGAGCAGCTCTTCGAGCATCACCGTGACCTTCACACCGTTCGGCGTGGCGAGCGAATAAAGCTGCATCGGGTGGCGGCCCACCGGCAGCGCCTTGTCCTGGGTCGGCCCAGCGATCGGCCGGTTGATGTTCGCGAACCGGCCGCCGTTCTCCTTGTTCCAGGTCCAGATCTTGGGCGGCGTGTAGGCAGACGAATCGGTCATTCGATGGGCTCCAGGGGGTGGTTGGGCGCACGAGCGGTGCTGGCGTGCGATGCCGCCGACTCTACCGGATCAAGCCTTGCGCCGCTGCGCAAGGCCTTGCCCGCAGATAAGCATGAATTTGTTGGGTCCAGGCCTGGCGGCCCGAGACTCGGTTATGGTTCGAGCGCCCCATGCGAACGCCATTGCTTGGCGACCATCGCACGCTGCCGTGATCCAGGCCTGAAGCCCCAGGCCGCACCCGTCTCCCTCGATGAACCGCCCAAGGACCCAGATGACACAAAGCTATACCGACACCCGCTTGCTGATCGCAGGCCAGTGGTGTGATGCCGCCAGTGGCAAGACGATCGACGTGGTCAACCCCGCCACTGGCCAGGTGATAGGCCGGGTCGCTCACGCCGGTATCCCCGACCTTGACCGTGCGTTGGCGGCGGCCCAGCGCGGCTTCGAAGACTGGCGCAAGGTGCCGGCCAACGAGCGTGCGGCGACGATGCGCAAGGCCGCAGGGCTGGTGCGCGAGCGCGCCTCCGACATCGCCCGGCTGTTGACGCAAGAGCAGGGCAAGCCTGTAGGCGAAGCGCGCATCGAGGTCATGGCCGCTGCCGACATCATCGAGTGGTTCGCCGACGAAGGCCGGCGCGTCTACGGCCGCATCGTGCCCTCGCGCAACCTCGCGGCCCAGCAGCTGGTGATGAAAGAGCCGGTCGGCCCGGTGGCGGCGTTCACGCCGTGGAACTTTCCGGTCAACCAAGTGGTTCGCAAGCTCGCCGCGGCGCTGGCCAGCGGCTGCTCCTTCCTCGTCAAGGCACCTGAGGAGACGCCAGCGTCGCCCGCCGCGCTGCTGCAGGCTTTTGTCGACGCGGGCGTGCCAGCCGGCACGGTCGGCCTGGTGTTCGGCACGCCGTCCGAGATCTCGACCTATTTGATCGCCCACCCGATCATCCGCAAGGTCACCTTCACCGGCTCGACACCGGTGGGCAAGCAGCTGGCCGCGATGGCTGGCGCGCACATGAAGCGCGCGACGATGGAACTCGGCGGCCATGCCCCGGTGATCGTCGCGGCCGACGCCGATGTCGAACTCGCGGTCAGGGCCTCGGCCGGCGCGAAGTTCCGCAACGCCGGGCAGGTCTGCATCTCGCCGACGCGCTTTCTGGTGCACAACAGCTTGCGTGACGAGTTCGCGCGGGCGATGGTCAAGCACGCGCAAAGCCTCAAGCTCGGCGATGGCCTGGCCGATGGCACGACGCTGGGCCCGCTGGCCAACCCGCGCCGCCTCACCGCGATGGCCCACTTGCTGGCCGACGCCCAGGCCAAGGGCGCCAAGCTCGCCACCGGTGGCGACCGGGTCGGCTCGTCAGGCAACTTCTTCGCGCCGACGGTGCTGACCGATGTGCCGCTGAATGCCGAGCTGTTCAACAGCGAGCCTTTCGGCCCGGTGGCGGCGATCCGCGGCTTCGACACGCTGGAGGAGGCGATCGCCGAGGCCAACCGGCTGCCCTATGGCCTGGCGAGCTATGCGTTCACGCAGTCGATCAAGAGCGCGCACATGCTGGCGCAGCAGCTCGAGGTCGGCATGCTGTGGATCAACCAGCCGGCGGCACCCTCGCCCGAGATGCCCTTTGGTGGCGTGAAGGATTCGGGCTACGGCTCCGAAGGCGGCCCCGAAGCGATGGAGGCCTACCTGGTCACCAAGTC
>CALQBT020000166.1 GCA_943328885.2 Bordetella parapertussis
CGCCCACACCCTCACGGATGTACACGCATGACTCGGGGCCGCCGTAGCTGGCTAAGCCTTCAACGTATGAAACTTTCATTCACAACACCTTGCCGGTTTTGACCGGCGCACGGAGACCACCATGGCCAAAAGCCAACAGCGCAGCACCAAGGAAACCAAAAAACCAAAGAAAGAAGCGGCCAACGCCAAACCGCTGTCGCCAGGAGCGGTCACCGCCACGATCACCACCGTGGTGCCTGAGCGCAGCAAAAAGAAAAAGTGAGATCGCAGCTGGGCGTTTCAGGCCGCGGCAGCTTCAATGTTCAGCGCGCTGGCGGCAGTGGCGGGTCGATAGCTGCTCGGTAAGGCCAGCAGTTTCAGAACAAGAGCTTGTCAGCGATCTCCAGCATGCACGGGCTCAGCGAGCCGCACGTCCAGGCGCTTGCGCATCGAGGTCCACGTACTTGAAGAACTCGCGCACAAAGATGTTGCGGTGGTAGCCCTGCACCCACGGCTGGTTCAGGTCTGTGAAGATGCGGTGGGCGTGGATCTTGTAGGGCATGTAGCTCACCATCAGCCGCTTGGCTTCGTCCATCAAGGCCATTCTTTCAGGGCCGTCGGGCAGCACGCGCTGGGCTTGGTAAGCGTGGTTGAACGCTGGCAGGTTGAAACGGGCATGGTTGGCCCCACCCTTGTTGGGCCCATATCCCAGCGCCAGGAAGGTGTCACCGTCCGGTGCGCCGGCGCTCCAGCCCACACCCCACATCATCAGCTTGCCGGCGCGGCTGCTCTTGAGGTTCTCCGGCCACTTGGCCGTCTTGAACTCGATGCGCACCCCCAGTGCGTCCATGTTTTTTTTCCACAATTCGATGAGCTGGCGGCTGACTTGGTCGGGCTGGGTCGCGTATTCCAGCACCAGCGGCTTGCCATCGGGTTGCTCGCGCCAGCCATCGCCGTTTTGGTCGACATAGCCATGCAGGTCGAGCAGTGCCTTGGCCCGTGGCAGGTTGTACTCGCTCATCTCGGACTTGAACGCGGGGTCATAGCCGAAGGTCTCGGGCCCGATCGGGCTTTGGCCCGGAATGGCCTGGTTGCGGCGCACCAAGCGGATCTCGCGCTCGAGGTCCACCGCCAGCGCAATAGCACGGCGCAAAGCCACTTTGTGAGGCTCGTAGCCCCCCACGACCGGGTCTTCCATCGCGAAGTAGCTCACCGCCACATCGGCCCTTGGGTATCGCACCATGCCGATGCCGCGTTTGCTGAGGTTGGGGGCGAGCTGGTTGTTGGGAATGGCCAGGTTGGAGAACTCCGCGGGCACGTTCTCCAGCACATCGTGTTCCCCGTTGAGGAAGGACAGCCAGCGCGGCTGGGTCTCCTCGACCACCGAGATCTCCACGCGATCGACCAGCGGCATCCTTCGACCCTTGAATTTCGCGGCCACTTCGAGCAGCCTGGCGTTGTTGCGCGGCGGGTGCTCGTCGTAGAACACCTCACGGTAGTTCGGGTTGCGCTCGAGCACCATGCGCGAGCTGCGCTTCCATTCGGCCAGGCGAAAAGGGCCGGTGCCCACCGGGTGTTCGCCGACTTTGTCGCCATAAGCCTCAACCACCTCGCGTGCCATTGCGCCGGTGAAGGAGCCATCGGTGAAGTTGTAGAGAAATCGCGGATTGGCCTCGGCCAAGCGGATGCGGAAGGTATAGCGATCCAGGGTCTGGAGACCCTCGACGTCTCGGTCGTAGTCGAAGGGCTTCTTCGCGGCGATGAGTTCCTTGCGCAACGCCGACAGCCCCAGGATCTTGGCGTTCTCCAGCAGGTAGAGGTTGGCGCTTTTCCAGCGCGGGTCGTAGTGGCGTTTGAGCGCGTAGACGAAGTCGGCTGCCGTGAGTTCGCGCTTGACGCCCTTGAAGGCCGGGTCGTCGGCGAAATGAATGCCAGGCTTGATGCGGAAGGTGAAGCTGCGGAAGTCATCAGCCACCTCGGGCATCGCCGCAGCCACGTTGGGGCGCATACGGGCCGGCGAGGCCATGAACTCGAACTCCAGCGGCGCATCGAACATCGCTGCGACGACCGTGCGCGAATACAGGTCCGAGATCTGCGCCGGATCAAAACTGCTCTCGGCGATAGGAAAGGCATAGCGCAGCGTCTTGGCGCTATGGCCTGGCGTCGCGCTCTGTGCTGCACCAGCCGGCTGAGCCGCAGCGGCGCTTGCAGACATCGAACAAACGATCGAACAAACGATCGAACAAACGGTGGCCAGCACCAGCAAAAGGCGATGGATCATAAATGGGCAGCGGATTGCTGAGGGAACGACCAGGGTCGCAGTCTAGCCTTGGTGCCGCGAAAAACTGATTCGATGGACTCGCCGACCAAGGCATCGCGGCGACAGCGCCGGCTCAGGGCAAATGCGGAAGGCTGCGGCGCTTGGGTCGCCCTACACTGCGAAGTGCCCAATACAAGGGAGTCATTCGACCATGGCCGCTTACATCTTGCGGCGCCTGTGGCAGATGGTGCCAACGCTTCTTGGCGTCGTGCTGCTGGTGTTCTTTCTCTTCAAGTACTTCGGGGGCGACCCCGCCGAGATCCTCGGTGGCCTGAACGCCACGCCGGAGCAGATCGCAGCCATCCGCCAACAGCTGGGCCTGGACCAAGCGCTGTGGGTGCAGCTGGGTCTCTATCTCAAAGGCGTGGTCACTTTTGACTGGGGCAAGAGTTGGGCGACCAACGAGGCTGTCAGCAATCTGTTCGCGTCGCGTCTGCCAGCCACCTTGACCGTGATGCTGCCCATCCTGATCCTGGATCTCTTGCTGGCGCTACCGATCGCCATGTGGGTCGCTTACCGTCGCGGCTCGCTGGCCGACCGGGCGATCATGGTGGTGACCACGGTCGCACTGTCCATCAGTTTTCTCGTCTACATCATCGTGGGCCAATACGTGTTCGGCTTCCAGCTGGGCTGGTTCCCGGTACAGGGTTGGAGCGACAGTGTGTGGACCAACCTCGTCACCTACGTGCCGCTGCCGGTGCTGCTGGCCGTGATGGTCGGCGTCGCACCGCAGACCCGCCTGTACCGCAGCTTTTTCCTGGACGAACTCGGCCACGATTACGTGCGCACTGCGCGCGCCAAGGGCTTGACCGAGAACACGGTCATGTTCAAGCATGTGCTGCGCAACGCGATGATCCCCATCCTCACCAACGTGGGCCTGTCGCTGCCTGGCGTGTTCGCCGGCTCGTTCCTCATCGAGGTCTTCTTCTCCATCCCAGGCCTTGGCCGGGAGATCCTGCTGGCCGTCAACCGAAGCGACTACCCCGTGATCCAGGCGATCGCGGTGTACCTGGCGGTGCTGACCATGCTGATCAACTTGGTCGTTGACCTGCTGTTCAAGTGGGTTGATCCGCGGGTGGTGCTGAAATGAACCAGCCCCGTGGAGACGCCCCGCAAGCAGGCGACGCTGCGCCGGCGATGCGTTCCTCTGAAGGCGTCTGGCACGCTGCTTGGCGCCGCTTCAAGGCCGATCGCGTCGGGCTGGCCGCGGCCATCGTGGTGCTGATTTTTCTGCTGCTGGTGCTGCTCTCGGCCCTGGGGCTTGTGGCCAAGTCGTGGCAGGCTGAGCTGGGCGTGGCCAATGCGCCGCCGACGTTTCTGGGGCCGCGCGCGCCCGAAGCAATGGGTGCGGTCGAACTGCCCAAAGGCCCGAATGTGGACCTGTCGGCGGTGGACCCGCTGGCGCCGCGCTACGCCGAGATCGAGGCTGCCGCCCAGAAGTACCGCACGAGCGACAGCATCAAGGCCGAGACCTTGCCCGTGGGTGCCGACCGATTGGGTCGCGATGTCTTGTCCAAGGCTGTCAAAGGCACGCAGATCTCGGTCTTCGTGGGCGTTTTGGCTGCGGTGCTGGCCACCTTCATCGGCACGGTGCTCGGGGCCTTGGGCGGCTTCCTCGGCGGTAGGGTCGGCGATTTTCTCGAGTGGCTCTACAACGTGTTCGAGGCCATTCCGGGCATCTTGCTGATCTTCGCCTTCGCGGCGGTGTTCGGCCGGGGCATCAGCACCGTGGTGCTCATTCTCGGTCTGGCCGGCTGGACCGGCTTGTACCGGCAGGTGCGCGCCGAATTCATGAAGCATGGCGGGCGCGAGTACGTTCGCGCGGCCGAGGCCATTGGCGCCTCGGCCTACAGCCGCATGTTCAGGCACATCCTGCCCAACGTCAGCCACGTCATCCTGGTGCGCATGAGCCTGCTGGTGGTGGGCTTCATCAAGAGCGAGGTGATGCTGTCCTACCTCGGGCTGGGTGTCGGTGTCGAGGATGTCTCTTGGGGCACGATGCTGGCTGAGGCCCAAAGCGAGCTGATCCTGGGCCACTGGTGGCAGCTCGCCGCCGCCACCGCGTTCATGGCCGTCTTTGTCACGGCGTTCTCCTTGATGGCCGACGCCGTGCGCGACGCGCTGGATCCGAAGCTGCGGGGGCTGGAATGACGGCGGCAGCTTCAAAGCCGATGCTGTTGAGCATCCGCGACCTGAAAGTCGCGTTCCGCATGGGGCGTGTCGACGGGGTGCTGCAGCGTGCCCAGGCGGTGAGGGGTCTGGACTTGGACATCCCTGAGAACGCCATCGTGGCGCTCGTTGGCGAATCGGGCTCGGGCAAGAGCGTGACGGCGATGTCCATCTTGAACCTGCTGCCCGACAACGCCGAGCGCGAGGGTCAGCTGCTGTGGCAGGGTCGAGACCTGCTCAAGGCATCGCTGGCCGAGCTGCAGAGGCTGCGCGGCCGGGAGATCGCCTGTGTGTTCCAGGATCCGATGTCCTCGCTCAACCCGGTGTTTCGCATCGGTGCGCAGCTGGCTGAACCGCTGATCAAGCACATGGGCCTGTCCACCGCGCAGGCCTGGCAGCGCGCGCAAGCCCTGCTGGCCGAGGTCGGCATGGCCGAAGCCGGGCGGCGCATGAAATCCTATCCCCATGAGCTGTCGGGTGGCCAACAGCAGCGCGTGATGATCGCGATGGCGCTGACCTGCGAGCCCAAGCTGCTGATCGCCGACGAGCCCACCACGGCCCTGGACGTCAGCATCCAGCGCCAGATCCTGGCCTTGATCGGCAAGCTCAAGGCCGACCGCAGGATGAGCGTGCTGTTCATCAGCCACGACCTGGGTGTGGTGGGCGAGGTGGCTGACCACGTGGCCGTGATGCGCCACGGCATCATCCGCGAGCAAGGGCCCGTGGCGCGGATCTTCGCCGCGCCGCAGGATGCATACACCCAGGCCTTGCTGGCCTGCCGCCCCAGCCTGGCCGCCCCGCCCGCGCGCTTGAGGGTGATCGACGATCACATCGCCGGGGCCTCGGGGGCCATGCCGACCGCAACGCAAGCTCGGGTCAAGGATCCCGCGGCGGCGATCGTGCTGGAGGCGCGCTCGCTGGCCAAGAGCTTCTGGCTCAAGAAAGGACTCTTCGGCAAGCGCGAGTTCAAGGCCGTTCAGGGCGTGAACTTCCAATTGCGGCGCGGCCATACGCTGGGCGTCGTGGGCGAGTCCGGCTCGGGCAAGACCACGATGGGCTTGACGCTGCTGCGGCTGCACGAGCCCACCGCCGGCGAAGTGATCTTCGACGGCAAGAACCTGCTCACGCTGTCCGACCGCGAGCGCCAAGCGATGCGCCGGCGCATCCAGATCGTGTTCCAGAACCCCTATGCCAGTCTCAACCCACGGTTCACGATCGGCCAGACCCTGATCGAGCCGATGGAGATTCACGGCATCGGCCGGCATACCGCCGAGCGCGAGCAGCGTGCCCGCGAGCTGTTGGCCAAGGTGGGACTGGACGACCGCGCTTTCGGCAAGTACCCGCATGAGTTCTCGGGTGGCCAGCGCCAGCGCATTGCCATCGCGCGATGCCTGACGCTCAAGCCGGAAGTGCTGGTGCTAGACGAGGCCGTCAGCGCGCTCGACGTGTCGGTTCAGGCCCAGGTGCTCAACCTGCTCAAGGACTTGCAGGACGAGCTCGGCCTGTCTTACGTCTTCATCAGCCATGACCTGAGTGTCGTGCGCTTCATGAGCGACGAGGTGCTGGTGATGAAGGACGGCGAGGTGGTCGAGCAGGCCAGCGCGGCGCAGATCCTGGCCGCACCGCAGCAGGACTACACCCGCAGGCTGCTCAGCGCTGTGCCGCGCGGCTGGGTGAACCCGGCGGCAAGTCCGGGCGCGGGCTAGGCCGCTGCAGCGGCTGCGCGCCGCCCTCGGACGCCTGGAGCAAGTCAAACCCAGCGTCGATTGGGCGGGCGAAGCCGCATCAGCCTCAGCGCTTTACTTGTAGAGCAGCTGTGGCAGCCACAGCCCGATCTGCGGGAAGACGTAGAGCAGGAAGATCGCCAAGACCTGGATGCCCATGAACGGCATCATGCCGGCGAAGATCTGGTTCAGCGTGACATGCGGCGGCGAGACACCTTTGAGGTAGAACGCCGCCATCGCCACC
>CALQBT020000167.1 GCA_943328885.2 Bordetella parapertussis
GCCTGGGTGATGAGTTTGCGTAGTTCCTGGTAAAGCTGACCGCTCACCGGCTGCTTGCCGCCGGGGTGGGCGAGCAAGCGCTGTCGCAGCGCTTCCACCAGGCGCCCCTGCTCGGTCAGGGATTGCAGTTGGGCGTCGCGCTCGGCCTGTGCGCGGGCTGCCTCGGCTTGACGCTGTATCTCGGCGGCCTTGTCTGCTGCGAGCTTTTCTGCTGCTTCTCGGGCGGCCTCCCTGGCAGCCTGCAGCCGGGCACGCACGGCGCCCAAGCGTGGCTTGGGCTGTGCGTCGCACCAAGACTGGAGCCCGGGCGGCACGTCGGTGCCAATGGTCACGAGCAGCCAGCCAAAAGGCATCATGTCCGAGCGGTCACCCTCCCGCTCGGCAGCCAGCCAGACCGTGGTGGCGCCGACGTCGGACCAGTCAGGGTCCTGACCGGGTCCTTTCATGATGCGGATTCTGCGCACGCCGTCCAGCGTGACGCTTTCGGCACCGCTGTGACGACCCACGCGCAGCAACATGGCATGCCCGGCGTCGAGCGACGGGGCCAGGGCCTGCATCAGGGCGGTGACGCCCTTGAGCCAGTCCTCGCTGACCAAGCGGCGCTCGTCCAGCAGCGCCAGATCAGATTGCAGCCTTGGCCAGTAATAGGCATTGCACGCTTTTGCAAGCGCATCCCAGCCCGCAATTCGGGCGGCTGGGTTGGGGGTGAACTGATCAACGTGCCGATCCAGGTTCCCGATGCGCAGGTGGCAGCTCATCGCGTGCAGTTGCGCCGGCGCAATGACCTCGCGCCTGGCGACCGGACCACGACCGACCATTTCGGTACCGGCACGGATGACCTCGCGTTTTTTGTGGTTGGTGCTGAACACGACCTGCGACACCACGTCGGGCCCCTGCGCGTCGCCCACCAGAAGCAGCCTGAACGGGTCGGTGTGAAAGCTGCCTTGCAGCAAGCGCTTTTCCAGGTCCTGGGCACGCTCGTCACCCATGCGCCCCTGGCCGCGGTTGACCTGGTTGAGCCAGGCCGTGCGCATGGCACCCTTCAGGCTGGTGCCCGGCAGGTAGGCGGCGCCGGTGTGGGGGTGGTGGCTGGTGCGCTCGATCTCGAGTCGGTTGGCCACTCGTCCACCGCCGACCTCACGCTGCGCCACCTGACCGATCCGAGATTCGTACTGCTTGGCCACCCCTGCTGCGACTGGCACGACATGGTGCGCCACACCGGCGCAGGCGTCTCGGCGCTGGTGAAAAAAGCGCTGCACCGCCAGGATCGCCTCGTCACCGCGCATGTTGACGGCTGCCAACAGCGACTTGCGGTCGGCTGCGTCGAGCGGGACCTTGGCCGGATCGAAGTGGAACAGCACGCCGTCGTCGATGACATAGCCGGTGGGGTCGAAATCCTCTCCGGCGCCCACGTGGATCGGGGTCAGCGGGGTGAGCCGCAATTCAAGCTGTGCAGCGTGGCTCATCCGAACACCTCCAGGTTGAGCGGTATGAGCGGCGCATAGCCCTGGTGCACGGTGGCCGGTATCACGCCCGAGAGTGGGTGAAGCACACCGCCCAGCCCGCAGCCGTGGTGTGTCGCGGCCGTCAACCCCATGTAGGTGAGCATCGCCGCCGTGCGTGCCATCAGCACGGGACGCTTGAACGGGCCGCCGCCCGAGCCCAGTGCGGCCACATTGCCATGGCGACCGAATCGGGTGACCGGCTGGTAGAAGCAATTGCCGGCATCGAGCTCATCGACAGCGGGCGCACAGGGCGCTAGGGTCATCACGTGGCGGTAGGCTTGGCTGGTGTCGATCGGTGATGCCACCCTGTCGACGATGTCGAACTTGCCCAGGCCAGCCGATGCGTCTCGACCGAACCCCCCTTGGCCGATGTCGTCCAGGGCTTGCTGCAGGTCGGCTTCTGACAGGCGCGCCGGGTCATGCAATGCGTACACCTCCAGCAGCGTGTCCGCCGGAAAGACGATTTGCTCAACCTGCCTGGGTGCAAAGGGTCCCGTGCCGGTGGTGCCGGTCAGGCGGTTGATGGTGTTCTGCGTCGACACTGAGGGCCTGCCGACCGGCCCGGCGCAGGCTGATTGCAACCACTCGGCCAGCGGCAATTTGTACTGCTTTGCCGGCAGCCACTGCAGTCGCCGCAAAGCCTTGCGTTCGCGGGCGGACACCTGCAACCCAGACACCGCACTGGGCAGCAGCGGCCGGGGTAGAAGTCCGGCTGGAAACGCATCCGAGAGCACGGCAAACGGATCGCCCTCGGTGTAGCCGTTCAGCAGGGACTCCAAACTGTCCTGGCCATGACGCATGGCCAAGGCCCAGCAAAGGTGGCCGAACAGCGTGTCGCCAGCCAACGGTGTGCCGAAGGCCGACAGCGGGCGCAGCGTGAACCTCAGCGCGTTCATGCCGCAAAGGCGTCCAACTGGTCGAACTCCGACTGCAGGTCGGCACCGTCGAGTTGCAGCCCTGTGAATCGCAGCTTGCCGTAGCCGCGAGAGCCCGATCCACCCAGGCTGTCGAGCTCGAGCAGGCGAAGACCCTGCAGCAGGGTGCGCAGCAACTCGGCGCCATTGGCGTTGTCGATATTGAGCACCTTGAGCGTGAGGCGGAATCCGAACAACGCACCGGACGGCACGCGCTCGGTCTGACGCGGGTGCTCAGCCACGCCCTTGATGCGGTCGATGCGGTTCTCGGTCTTGACCTCGGTGGGCAGCAGGTTGTCGCCCTTGACCCGCGCCAGCCACTGAGGCTGTAGAGCGGCGTCCCAGAACGCGACGCGGGTGGGGCCGAGCTCGGCCGCCTGCTCGTCACTGACCTGGTCGCCGCCGCCGACGCCGAACAGTTGCAGGATCGGCTTGACCAGGGGCTTGCCCGGGCTGAGGTCGCGGATGCCCAGTGGTTCTGAGCGCACCGCGCCACTGCGCCACTCGAGCAGGCTTCGCACCTTGCCCTTGAGGCTGGAGCCTGGGATGTAGGGGTCCCCGGTGTGGGCATGACGGATGACCTGGTTGTCGACGCCGCCGATGCGGATTTCGCCTTCGCTGGCACCGATGCGCAGGCCCGACAGAAGTTCGACCGTGCCGGTGATCTGGCGTATGGCAATGAGCTGGAGTTGTTGTTGCATGCTGCTTGCTCCCCGTTATTTGTTGTGAACCTTGTAGAAGGCCATGAAAGCCTCCATGAACAGCTTGCCCTGGGCCAGGGTGGCAGCGCTGGTGGACTGGTCGATGATCCGCCGGAACATGGCCTCAAAATTGCCATCGACATGGCCGCGGCCCTTCGAGTAAGCCACCTTGGCCTTGAGCATGTAGATGTAGGGCTTGAGCTCCTCGAAGCGCTCCTCGGTCTTGCCAACCTTCTCTTGCCACATCACCAACTCGTCATAGAAGCGGCGCAGTTGGCTGCTCTTGTTGGCATCCCGGCTGCCACCGGCCACGGCGCTGGCCTTGCTCTCGGCGATGTCGGCGAAGAGTTGGGCCGCCGGCTTGTCGCCGAAAACGATATCGTCCACAGCAATTGCCGGTGCTGACGCACGCTGCTGTCGATCATCCGGCCTGAAGCCGGGGCGTTGAAAAGTGCTGGCCATGGTGTTTGGTCCTTTCAGCGGTCTCTGAATTGGTAGAGGTGGTTGAACAGCACGATCCGGTAGGCGCTGCTGTGGCGTGCGATGCCTTCGGCACCAATTTCTTGCATGACACTGACCTGCATGCGCTGGCGCGCCACGTCATCGACGCCGCGCATCTCTTTGAGCAGCATGCGCCGGGTGCGGTAGGCCAGACGCGATCGCCAGATCGCTGACGCCGCATCGCCCTGCGCCTCGCGCTGTTGCATCTCGACGAACTGCAACAAGCCGTACACAAAGGCAGTCGACAGACCGAGTTGCTGCCGCAGTTGGTCAAGCCTGCTGGTGGCGGACTCCAGTGCCGGCCAATCGGACCAGGGCACCGTCTGCGCAAAGCAGGTGATGGCGTTCTTGCCAGGATGCAGCTTGGCGGCATCGAGCGCCAACTCAGCCAGTGCGGCCAGGCTTTGCACCGGCGCGCCGGGTTTTTGGGTGGCGATGCCTGCGGAGAAGTGGATGCCGCTGTTGCCGGCAGCGTAACGCGAGAATTCCTGACTCAGCCTCGCCGACAACTGTTGCACCGAACGCCAGGGTCCGATCAGGAAGAAGTCGTCACCGCCTGCAAACACGGTGTAGACCGACGGGAATTCGCGGCCGAGCAGCCACGGCAAGTAGATCGCAAAGAAGCCATTGACCTGTCTGGACAGGGCTGCCCACTTGGCAAAGCTGGGCTGGCGAAGTCCGACCCGAAAGAGTTCGCCCAGATCGTCGATGTCGCCCTTGAGCACACCCAGAGCCGCCACGCCGCGCCATTTGCCATTGGCGTCGAGTTGCCGGTCCTCGCAGGCCAGCATGTCTAGGGTCTTGAGGTCGCCGATCTCGTCCGGCATCTCGCTATCGGCTGCGCCGTAACGGTCGCGTAGCGGCAGATCGCTCGGCGCCACGCGGGGCACGTAGCCGCTGATGAACCGCCTTGAGTAGCCCGCAAACAGGGGCCGGGTGGCGCCCGCGTCGTCAGCCGACGGGGCCGAGAAGTCCCAGCAACGGCGCAGCACGTCACTGGCGGCCAGGGCGCCGAACCTGCCGGTCGCGTCCTCGTTTCGGGTGAAGGCAACGGTGTAGCCGAAAAGCGGTAACTCCAGCACCTGCAGCCCCGATGCGCTGGAGAGCGCGGGGCGCGTGTCGTCTGTGAGCACGAGCAGGCGATCGAGCCCCTTGACGATGGCCTCGCCGATGCCGATCTGGTCACGAGACAGCGCGCACGACGCCATGCCCTTGTCAGCCTTGTCCACCTGGTCTGCCGGTAGGCGGCCGTTCCAGGCGCAGGGTCCATGGGGGAAATCCACGTCGAATACTCGCGCCCCGCGCCCAGCCAGATCAAAGCGCTGGTGCTTGGCAGTGTCGAGGTTGTCGTGCAGGCGAACCAGCAATTGGCTGAACGGGGTGTCCTCATTGCGCTCACCATGCCGGCGCAGGAAGTCGTTGCAAGATGCTGGCTCCCAAGCCAGGCCAACCCCTGCCATGCCGAAGGCATGCTTCTCGAACCATGCGTCAAGCTCACTGCGGATGCGTCCGAGTTCTGCCAGGACCTCAGGCGTGTTGGGCGCGACGATCAAGAACTTGCCCGCAGCGTTGATGACCTGACTGGTGGGCGGCAGTCCCAAGCCGTCGAGCACCCGGAGTGCTGCGATTTCAGTGAACAGCGAGACCTGGAACGAGCGCCCGCGCAGCAGCTTGGCAGCTTGTTTGCGGGTCTTGCCGCCGGTTGCAAAGATGAAATCCTGGATGCCAAAAAAGTCACCCTGCACGAGCAGGAACTTCTGGGTCTGGAAGTCGCTGCGCGACTTGAGCAAGGCAGCGGCATCGGCATCCGTGCGACCCTGGCTCTCGTGCCAGCGCCAGAGTGCTGCAGCCAGTGCAGCGGCAGTGTGCGAGTGGTCGTACAGCGAGACCTCCGGCCTGACATTGAATGCCGTGGCAGCGGGAATGGCATGCGTGCAGGTCAACCACAGGCTGTCGAAGTGGTCCAGCCAAAGCGCCATCGACTCGCGGTGGCTACCGGGGATGCGCTTGATCTCCTCGAGCAGGAAGTTCCAGATCAGCGCGTATTCGGCGCGGGCCGGATCGTCCTTCTGGGGCTCGCAGTCTTTGGCAAGCGCCGGAAAGATGGTGGTGGGAGCCAACAGGGTCAGCGGGTAGCGCCACTTCAGCGCGGACTCATCAGGCTCGTGGCCCTCGAGCTTCAATTGCTCGAAAAGCGTCAACTGCCGCGCCTGGTAATGATTGCGACCTGAACGGGTTTTGTCTTCGCCTGCGTTGTAGCTGTCGAATTCCTCGCGCTCGAAGCCTGAGGCTACACGGTCGGCGGTGGCGACGATCCATTGCAGGAAGGTGTCGGGCTTGTGATGTGCTGCGGCTGCGTTAAGCATCGAATCGGTCGCATCGACGCCGTCGGCGCCCTCGGCGTCACCCGCACGGCGGCGGCCAGTGAATGGGTAGGGGTCGAGACCTAGCAGCCGCGGCAGGTGAGGCTCCAGCGTGTCCATGGCCAAGGCTGTGTTGGCAGCGTGCCGGTGACTGAACCAACCGCCGTCCTGATGGAAGGGGCAGTACAACTGCAGGTTGGCGTCCAAGCGGGGGTCGCCCTTGAACGCGCCAGCACGTTCGGCAAGTTTGCCGAGATCATGAAGATAGGCGACCAGCGCAACGCGGGTGGTGGCTTGCAAGGCGGCGTGGACTGGCATGAGGCTGAACCCCTTTGGTACGTTCTTGTTGTGATGCCGCTCATTATGTGGGTCGACTTGGCGTGCCGCATTAGCGGCAACGTTGCCGTACAAACCCTTGGAA
>CALQBT020000168.1 GCA_943328885.2 Bordetella parapertussis
CATCACGTCGATGAACGGCACCATGTTCATCTCGGCGATCGCGCGGCGGCCTCTGCGGCCTCTGGAGGCAACGGCAGCCATGGCAGCCTACCTCGCGGCCGCTGGCGCCTGGGCGGCGTTGCGCTGCAGGATGTTGGAGAACTCTTCGATGAAGCTCTCGAGCTGGGTTGCGATGCGGTCGATATCGCGCGCAAACCGGTTGTAGGCCACCACCGCCGGGATCGCCGCGAACAAGCCGATCGCGGTGGCCACCAGTGCCTCGGCGATGCCGGGCGCGACGGTGGCCAGCGTGACCTGCTGCACATTGGACAGGCCGACGAACGCATGCATGATGCCCCACACCGTGCCGAACAAGCCCACATAAGGGCTGACCGAAGCGACGCTGGCCAGGAAGCCGACATTGCCTTCAATGGTGTCGAGCTCGCGCTGCAGGCTGGCGCGCATCGCGCGGCGGGCGCCGTCGAGCTGGCCTTGAGCGTCGAGCCGGCGCTCGCGCAGCTTGAGAAACTCGCGCATGCCGCTGGCAAAGATGCGCTCCAGTGTCGAGCTGTCTTGGTTGGCGCTGGCGCTGGCATACAGGTCGTTGAGGTTCTTGCCCGACCAGAACGACTGCTCGAAGCCATCATTGCCGCGGCGCAGCCGACGCAGGCTGAAGAGCTTGTTGAAGATCACGCTCCAACTCGCCAGTGAGGTCAGCAGCAATCCGGCGATCACCAGCTGCACCACGAAGCTGGCGTGCAGCACCAGCGTGATGATCGAGAAATCCTGGTTCATGGCGGCTTCGGTCCTTGGGTCAGGGGCGTGTTCTGGGACGGCTCGGGGGCCAAGTGGCGCGGCTCGAAGCCCGCGGCAGCGCTCTCATGCCAGCACCCGCTGCAGTCGGTGCAGTGCCTCTTCAAGCTTGTCACGGCTGCTGGCAAAAGACAGTCGCAGCCAGCGCGCCGGGTCATCGCGGCCGAAGTCGCGGCCAGGCGTCAGCGCCACATGCGCGCTGTGCATCAATTCGAAGGCGAAATCCCAGCTGTTGGCGCTGTGCGCGCTGCAATCGGCGTAGGCGTAGAAAGCGCCGTCGGGCAGCACCGGTACCGTCAGCCCGAGTCGGTTCAGCGCCGGCACGACGAAGTCACGCCGGGCGCGGAACTCACCCCGCCGGCGCTCGTACTCGGCGATCGATGCGGGGTCGAAACAGGCCAGCGCGGCGTGTTGGGCGATGGTCGATGCGCAGATGAACAGGTTCTGTGCCAGCCGCTCGACCGGTTCGACCAAGGCCTCGGGCAAGACCAACCAGCCCAGGCGCCAGCCCGTCATGTTGAAGTACTTGGAAAAACTGTTGACCGAGACGATGTGTTCACCGAGTTGCAGCGCGCTGTGGCCGAAGGTCTGGTCGTAGCTCAGGCCGAGGTAGATCTCGTCGACGATGGTCACGCCGCCATGGCCGGCGACGATCGCGGCGATGCGCCGCAGTTCGTCGGGGTGGATCGAGGTGCCGGTGGGGTTGCTGGGCGAGGCCAGCAGCACGCCTCGGGTGGCCGGACCCCAGGCTTGCGCGACGGCGGCAGCGTCGAGCTGGAATCGCTGCTCTGCGGTGGTCGGCAGCAGCTTGGCCACGGCCTGCGCCGCGGCGACGAAATGCCGGTTGCAGGGGTAGCTCGGGTCGGGCATCAGCACCTCATCGCCGGTCTCGAACAAGGCCAGGCAGACCAACTGCAGCGCGGCCGATGCGCCGGCGGTGATGACGATGCGCCGCGCCGGGATGTCCAGGCCGAAGCGTTGCGCATACCAGCCCGAGAGCGCCTCGCGCAGTTCGGGCAGGCCGGTCGCGTCGGTGTACTGGCTGCGGCCGGCACGGATCGCCCGCTCTGCGGCTTCTTGGACCAGTGGCGGCGCGGTGAAATCGGGCTCACCGATGTTGAGGAACAGCATGCGCTCGCCGCCTTGCGCCGTGTCGCAGGCCGGGCTGGCGGCGATCAGCGTCGCTGCCTTGGCGCATTCCATGACGTAGAAGGGCTCGATATGGTCGAGCCTGCTGGCCAGCTTCATCGCAGCAATCTCAGACCGCGGGCTTGGTCAAACCCGATTCATCCGGCACGGCGCGCATCGTTATGCGCCTTGACCTCGACCGGCCGCAGGTCGGCAGCGGCCTTGTCGAGCACGCCGTTGACGTATTTGTGGCCGTCGGTGCCGCCAAAGCTCTTGGCCAGCTCCACCGCTTCGTTGATCACGACCCGGTAGGGGATGTCGATGCAGTGGCTGAGCTCGTAGGTGCCGATCATCAGCACCCCGTGCTCGACCGGCGACAGCAGGCTGGTCTTGCGGTCGACATGGCGCGACAGCACCGCGTCCAGTGCCGCGGCCTCCCGGATGCCGCCATGCAGCAGCTCGTCGAAGTGCGGCCGGTCGCATTTCTCGAAACCTTCCTGCTCGCGGATATGGGCTTCTATCTCGGCACCGTCAGCGCCGCTGAGCAGCCATTGGTACAAGCCTTGCAGCGCCAGTTCGCGTGAGCGGCGCCGGGTCGACTTGGCTTGCGGCTTGCGCGCCGGCCGGTTCGGGGTCGGGTCGGCGGCCGGTGCGAGCTGCGGGTCTGGCTTGACCGGAGACTCGGTCACGTCAGCTCGTCCAGTAGATTGGCCATTTCGACCGCCACGCGGGCGGCGTCGCGACCCTTGTCGTGGGTGCGGGCCCAGGCCTGATCCATGTTTTCGACCGTCAGGATGGCATTGGCCACTGGCAGACGATGGTCTAGCGCGACCCGGCTCACGCCTGCGCCGCTCTCGTTGGCCACCAGTTCGAAGTGGTAGGTTTCGCCGCGCACGATGCAGCCCAGTGCGATCAGCGCGTCGAAGTCGTCGCTCTCGGCCAGGGCTTGTAGCGCCAGCGGCACCTCCAGCGCGCCTGGCACGGTGACCAGGCGGATGTTGTCGGTCATCACGCCCAGCGCAGCCAACTCGGTCAGGCAGGCCTGGGCCAGCGCGCCAGTGATGTCGGCGTTGAAGCGGGCCTGCACGATGCCGATCGCGAGCCGCGAACCGTCGAGCTGTGAGGACGGGACGCTGTCGTCGCCTTGGTTGGCGTTCTGCATGGATGCTTTCGGGGGGAAAAGATCAGTCGATCCGGTCAGCGGCCGGCGGCGGCAAAGCTGGTGATTTCCAGCCCATAGCCCATCATGCTGGGCATGCGGCGTGGGCTGCCCAGCAGCTTCATCCGGGTAATACCGAAGTCGCGCAGGATCTGCGCGCCCACGCCGTAGGTTCGCAAATCCATCTGCACGCCGCGCTCGTTGCGACTGGCCAACTGCGGGATCACCAGCGGCAGCAGGGTTTGCACGTCATGGCCGCAGTTCAGCAGCACCGCCAGGCCGGCGGGCGCGGCCTGGATCGCAGCCAGCGCCTTGGGCAAGGGCCAAGAATGGCGGCTGCGCCCGGCGTCGAGCAGGTCCATCGCGGTGAACGGTTCGTGCACCCGCACCATCACCTCCTCACCCGGCAGCCACTGGCCATGTCGCAGTGCCAGGTGCAGGCCGCCGGAACGGTCGCGAAAGGCGATGCAGTGAAAACTGCCTTGTGCGGTGAGCAACTCGCGCTCGCCGACGCGCTCGATCAAGGTCTCGTTGTGCGCGCGGTGGGCGATCAGGTCGGCGATCGTGCCGATCTTCAGGCCATGTTCGCGGCCGAAGACTTGCAGGTCGGGCAGACGCGCCATCGTGCCGTCGTCGTTCATGATCTCGCAGATCACCGCCGCCGGCGTCAAGCCGGCCATCGCGGCCAGATCGCAGCCGGCCTCGGTGTGGCCGGCTCGCATCAGCACGCCGCCGTCCTGGGCCTGCAGCGGGAAGATGTGGCCGGGCTGGACCAGGTCGGCTGCGACCGCGTCGCGCGCGACCGCAGCCTGCACGGTGCGTGCGCGGTCAGCGGCCGAGATGCCGGTCGTGACACCTTGCGCGGCCTCGATCGAGACCGTGAACGCGGTGCTGTGCGAGGCGCCGTTGCGCATCGTCATCGGCGGCAGTTGAAGGCGCTCGCAGCGCTCGCGGGTCAGTGTCAGGCAGATCAGACCACGACCGTACTTGGCCATGAAGTTGATCGTCTCAGCCGATACATGGTCTGCAGCCAGCACGAGGTCGCCCTCGTTCTCGCGGTCTTCTTCGTCAACCAGGATCACCATTCGGCCAGCGGCCAGCTCGGCGACGAGCTCGGGAACAGGGGAAAGCGCCATGGCCCGATTGTAGGCGGGCAGGGTGCGTGCGTGGCTTCGTGCGGCCTTCAGTGGGCTGACGGATCGGTGGCGCCAGGATCGACCCAGTTCCCACTGCTGAGCAGTTGGTAAGGGCCGAAGTCGGCCTTGTAAGCCATCTTGTTGCTTTGAGCGATCCAGTAGCCCAGGTACAGGTGCGGCAGCTTCAGTTCGCGGGTCTGCTCGATTTGCCACAGCACGCCGTAAGTGCCCAGGCTGCCTTTGTAGTCTGGATCGTAGAAGGTGTAGACGGCAGAGATACCGTCGCTGAGCACGTCGACGATCGCGACCATGCGCAGTGTGCCGCTGTCGTCGTCGCTGGGGTCGCGAAACTCGACCATCCTCGAGTTGACCCGGCTCTGCAGCAAGAACTGGGTGTACTGGTCGACGCTGTCTTGGTCCATGCCGCCACCCGCATGGCGCCCGGCCTGGTAGCGCAGGTAGAGCTTGTAGTGCTCTGACACGAAGCCCAGCCCGAGCACGCTGGACTTCAAATGCTGGTGCGCTTTCCAGGCTCGGCGCTGGCTGCGCGTGGGCCGAAACCCAGCCACCGGTACGCGCAGCGGCACACAGGCGCGGCAGCTGTCGCAATAGGGCCGGTAAGTGAACAGGCCGCTGCGCCTGAAACCCTGTGCCACCAGGCCCGAGTAGACGTCGGCGTGGATCAGGTGACTGGGCGTGGCGACCTGCGATCGGGCCTGCCGCTCTGGCAGATAGCTGCAGGGGTAGGGCGCAGTCGCATAGAACTGCAGGGACGCCAGCGGCAGTTCTTTGGGGTGGGTCATCGGGGGGTTTCGGTTGGGGCAGGCATCGCGCTGGCGGCCGGTTCACCGAGGCGGGACAAGTCTAGTCCTGCCCAGAGCCGTGGATCGAAAGCCCAGGCGCTGGGCGCTTGGGCCACCAGACTGCGACCCAGGTGGGCCTCGAAAGCGCTGCGGGGGATTTCACGTGCGCCCAGGCTGGCGAGATGGCCGGTGCGCTGCTGGCAGTCGATCAGCGTGATGCCGTGGCCCAGGCAGAACGCGACCAGGGCCGACAGCGCGATCTTGGAGGCGTCGGTGCGGTGGGCGAACATCGATTCGCCGAAGAACATCGCGCCCATGCTCACGCCGTAGAGGCCGCCCACCAGCGCACCGTCGATCCAGGTCTCGATGCTGTGGACCACGCCGGCGGCATGCCAGTCACTGTAGGCCTCGATGATCTCGGGGGCGATCCAGGTGCCCAGCTGACCTTCGCGAGGGGCCGCGGCGCAGGCGCTGATCACCCTGTCAAAGGCCGAGTCGATGCGGATTTCAGCCCCTGGGTCGGCGATGAAACGGCGCAAGGTCTTGCGCAGCGAGTGCGAGAGCTTGAATTCGGCCACCGGCAACACCATGCGCGGGTCCGGGCTCCACCACAGCGGCGGGTCGCCCGGGCTGTACCAGGGAAACACGCCGAGCCGGTAGGCCTCGGCCAGCCGTTGCGGCGTCACCCGGGCGCCTGCCGCGAGCAGGCCTGGGGCCTCGCTGCTAGGGCCTCTTGCCCAGCGGGTGGATGGCAGCGGCGTGTCGTCGTCGATCCAGATCAAGGGCAGGTCCGGCATGGTGGCGACATTTTGCTTGAGCGCCTCTTGTCCGTTGCCGGACAAGAGCCGGACCCTGACCTGCTGACGCGTGGGCGCTGAGGATCAGATCGTCACACCGCCGTCGATCACCAGCGATTGGCCGGTCATGAAGCGGCTGGCCGGTGCGGCCAGGTAGACCGCCGCGCCGGCGATCTCGTCGGGCTCGCCGATGCGACGCAGCGGCGTCTCGGCATTGCGCAAGGCCAACACCTCGGGGTTGTCCCACAGCGCTTTGGCGAAATCGGTCTTGATCAGCCCGGGCGCGATGCAGTTGACGCGGACGTTGTGTGGCCCGAGTTCGACTGCCAGGTTGCGCGCGAGCTGCATGTCGGCGGCCTTGCTGATGCAGTAGGCGCCGATCACCGACGAGCCGCGCAGGCCACCGATCGACGAGACGATGATGATCGAGCCCTCGCGCCGGGCCATCATCTGCGGCGAGACCATGGTGACCAGCCAGTTGTTGGCGACGATGTTGTTCTCGAGGATCTTGCGGAACTGCTCGTCGGCGATGCCGGCCATCGGACCGTAGTAGGG
>CALQBT020000169.1 GCA_943328885.2 Bordetella parapertussis
CAAGGCGATCGGCCAGGTCACCCGAGACCCGGAGTTCCTGAAGATCAATGCCGGTCTTTTCACGCAGCTGCGCTACCTCGACCCCGACCAGTACCGGACCGTGATGCGCGACACCGAGACCGGATTCCGCAAGCTCTGGGGCGAGATGCCCTGGGGCGACAAGTAGCCGGGGCGCGAGCGGCCTGGCTCCGAGGTGTCAGAACGCCTGCAAGACATTCGCTGACGAACAGGGCGTGGCAGCCCTGGTCAAGCGTCAGGGCTTGGTCACTCCGAGATCCAGTTCGGCTTGCGCTTTTCGGAGAAGGCCTTCGGCCCCTCGATCCAGTCCTTGCTCATGCGCAGACGTGCGACGGCGTCGTACTCCACCTTCGCGGCGGCGAAGACGTCGGCGATGGCCAGGCCGTCCATCACGGCCTGCTTGGTCGCGCGCAGTGACATCGGCGAGCATTCGAGCATCATTGCAGCCCATCTCTTGGCCTCGTTCAGGGCTTGCCCCTCGGCGGCCAGCGCGGTGACGAAGCCCAGTTCGTAGCCTTCCTTGGCAGACACGTGGCGCGCGGTCAGCATCATGCCCATCGCTCGTTTCAGGCCAATGGCGCGCGGCAGCCTTTGCATACCGCCGGCCAGCGCCGCCAAACCCACCTTCGGCTCGGGCAGCGCGAACTTGGCGTTCTCGGCCGCGACGATGATGTCGCAGGCCAGAGCGATCTCGAAGCCGCCACCCATTGCCACGCCATTGACTGCGGCGATGATCGGTTTGATCAGCCCCTGGCGCGCCGTCAGACCGGCAAAGCCGGACGGCACGAAGCCGCGCGTGCCGCCGCCGGCCTGGTATTTGAGGTCGTTGCCGGCAGAAAACGCACGCGGGCCGGCACCGGTGACAATCCCGACCCACTGCTCGGGGTCGGCGGCGAAATCGTTCCACACGCGGTCGAGTTCGACGTGTGCCGGGTGGTGCAGCGCGTTCATCACGTCCGGGCGGTTCAGCGTGACGATGGTCAGGTGGCCTTCGCGCTCGATCTTGCAGAATTCAGTCATCGCAGTCTCCTTGCTTGGGTATTGGGGTTGAGGGGGTTGAAACCTTGGCCCGGATCGCGATGGACGTCGGGTTTGGCATTGAGGTTGAAACAGGTGTCCTCCTGAGTATGCCGCGCCGGCTTCAGGCATGTGCGGCGCGGTCCTTTGTCAACCCGGTGGCGTGGCGGCCGGCCTTGAGCCCGTGTATTTCCCGAGCGAACCCGTCCATGCGCAGCACCGCAGGCCTGTGAACCAGCATCGAAAATATCATGAGTGAAAACACCATTGGCATCGACCTCGGCGGCACAAAGATGATGCTCTATTGCCAGGGAATCCACGAGCGGATTGAGACTGGATCGACGTTCACGCCGAATGACTTCTTCCGTCACCTCGGGACGTTTGTCGCGTCGAATCGGCTGTCGCCGAAGCGCATCGGCATCGCTGTTCCCGGTCTGGTCGACGCAGAGGGTGCGGTGCTTGGCTCTGATGTCTTGCCGCTGTTTTCAGGCTGGAAGCCAAAGCTCGACATGGCCGCGCTGAACGTCAAGTGGTGCGTGCTCAACGACGTCCAGGCGGCTTTGCTCGAAGAGATGCGGGATGCCCCGCTGGGCTTGACGGGCGGTGTGGTGATGGTCGGCACGGCGATTGGGGCGGGTCTGTTGGTTGACGGCAAACCGCTGTTGGGCGCGAGTGGCTGGGCCGGTGAACTCGGCTACTTTCCTGTCATGGTCGGCGATCGGGTCGAGAGGCTGGACAACCTGGCGGGAGGACATGCAATCGCTGCCCTTTGCGCGGTCTCGCCTGGCTTGATGGCAGAACAGGCGAACAACGGCGACCTTGCGACGCTGCAAGCCATCGCGTCTGGGGGTCGGGCGCTGGGTTTGGGGCTGGCAGCATTGATCAACCTGTTGAACCCTTCGCGTCTGGCCTTGGGTGGAGGGACTGTCGAGCTACCCGGCTACTGGGAGCAGGCGCTTCGTAGCGCTGGGGAGCACTCGATTCCTGAACTCTGGCGGGATTGCCGAATCTCCAAAGTTCGGGCGGGCGCGTTCGTCGTGGCCAAAGGGGCGATCCGTTCAGTGCTGCAAGCAGACTGACCCTCGCAAGCTCACAAGTGCTGCCGCCTACACTGAACAGGTCGGCGCGAACACCCAGTGCCGCGTCAAGCGCTTGCGCAGGCCGTGCCCAAGGCCGGTGTTTGATTTCGCTGTCCCTTTGAGCGCTGCGGCGAGCATTCCCTATCGCAACGAGGGTTGAAATTTTGATCCCCCTGGATGACGCATTGACGCAGACCATGGCCCCGCTGCTGGTCGCCGCCCGCGCGGCGCGCGAGCGGGCTTATGCGCCTTACTCGCGCTTTGCGGTCGGCGCAGCGCTGCTCGATGAGCAGGGCCGGGTCCATGCCGGCTGCAATGTCGAGAACGCTGCCTACCCGCAGAGCCAGTGCGCCGAGGCTTCGGCGATCGCCCAGTTGGTCGTGGCAGGCGGCAGCCGGATTCTGGCCGCGGTGGTGGTTGGCGTGGCCGACGACCCGGTCACCCCCTGCGGTGGTTGCCGTCAGCGCCTGCGCGAATTCGCTTCGGACGACGCGCCGGTCTGGGCTGCCGACCTGCAGACCGTGCGCGCCCGGTACACGCTCGGGCAATTGTTGCCGGCCAGCTTCGGCCCCGGCCACCTGATGGTTCACGCCAAACCATGAGCTTCGGATCCCTGCCGGCCGCGATTGAACACAGCGTTGCCCGAATCCGCACGTTGGCACCGGGCCGCGCGCCGCGGCTGGCGCTGGTGCTGGGGTCGGGCTGGGACGGCGTCGCCGACATCGTCGAGGACGCGGTCGACATCGCTTATGCCGAGCTGCCGGCCTTCCCGGTGCTCGGCGTGGCCGGCCATGCCGGCAGTCTGCGGCTGGGCCGCATCGGTTGCGGCGCAAATTCGCGCGAGGTCGTGCTGCTGCGCGGCCGTCAGCATGCGTACGAGACCGGCGATGCCGCTGGCATGAAGGGGGCGATCCGCAGTCTGGCTGCGCTGGGCTGCCGCGCGCTGTTGCTGACCAATGCCGCCGGCAGCCTGGCCACCGAGATGGCACCGGGCTCGCTGATGCTGATCAACGACCACCTCAACATGGTCCAGCGAACGCCGCTGCACGGCGAACCCGGCGTCGGCCGTTTCGTCGACATGGTCGACGCCTACGACCCGGCGTTGCGCGAGCAGGCCACCGCTGCAGCGACGCAGGCCGGCATCGCGCTGCACCAGGGCGTTTACGCCTGGGTGCTGGGCCCGCAGTTCGAAACGCCGGCGGAGATCCGCATGCTGCAGCTGCTGGGCGCACAGGCCGTGGGCATGAGCACGGTGCCCGAGACCATCCTGGCGCGCCATGCCGGCCTGCGGGTGCTGGGTTTGTCGTTGCTGACCAACATGGGCGCGGGCCTGTCGACCGAGATCCTGAGCCACGCCCACACGCTGCGCAGCGCGCAGACCAGTGCTGCGACCGCGGCGCGCTTGCTCGCAGCGATCGTGCCGGCGCTGGGGCTGTGATGCCGGCGCCGCGCGTGGCTGGGACAATCGGCGCGATGAGCCCTGCGAACAAGGCCCTGACCGAGCACCCGCGTTGTCGCATCGCTGCGCACGGACTTCGCAACGAGGGCGAGGCTGTTCTTGCGGGCAACCCCCAAGCTGAGGCAATGTTCCATTGCTGAGACATCGAGCCAAACCCATGCGCCTGCCCATCACCTTTCTCGCCTGCGCCGCCGCGCTGCTGGCCGGCTGCGCCACGCCGCCGGCCGCGACCTCGTCGACCCCCTCCGCGACGGTCAAGGTCCAGATCCTGGCGATCAACGACTTCCACGGCAACCTCAAGCCGCCGCTGGACGGCATCCGCGTCAGAGACCCGGCCAACCCGGACAAGCGCATCAACGTCGATGCCGGCGGTGCCGAATACCTGGCGACCCAGGTCGCGCTGCTGCGCGCCAGGAATGCCAACCATGTCTTCGTCGCTGCGGGTGACCTGATCGGCGCAAGCCCGCTGCTGAGCGCGCTGTTCCACGACGAGCCGACCGTCGAGGCGCTGAGCCTGATGGGGCTGGAAGCCAGCGCAGTGGGCAACCACGAGTTCGACAAGGGCGCGACCGAGCTGCTGCGCATGCAGCGCGGCGGCTGCAGCCCGGCCGACGGCTGCAAGGGGCCGAAGCCATTCAAGGGCGCGGGCTATCAGTACCTGGCGGCCAGCACGGTCGTCGAAGCAACCGGCCAGACGCTGTTTCCGGCCTACCACGTCAAGACCTTCGAGGGCATCCCGGTGGCTTTCATCGGCCTGACGCTCAAGGGCACGCCGAACATCGTGGTGCCGTCCGGCGTGGCGGGTCTGCGCTTCGATGACGAGGCCCAGACCATCAACCGCCTGGTGCCCGGGCTGCGCGCCCAAGGCATCGAGGCCATCGTCGTGCTGATCCACGAAGGCGGCGTCCCGGTTGGCGACTACAACGAGTGCCCTGGCATCAGCGGGCCGATCGTCGACATCGTCAAAAAGCTCGACAAAGCCGTCGACCTGGTGATCAGCGGCCACACCCACCGCGCCTACAACTGCCGCATCGACGGCCGGCTGGTCACCAGCGGCGACAAGTACGGCACCATCGTCACTGCGATCGACCTGGTGCTCGACCGCCAGACCCGCGATGTCGTCAGCGCGCAGGCCGAGAACCACATCGTTCGCAACGCCACGCTGGCCAAGGCGCCCGAGCAGACGGCGTTGATCGCGCAGTACGAACAACTCGCCGAGCCGCTGGCCAAGCGCGTGGTCGGTCGCATCGCTGCGGCGCTGCCGCGCGACAGCACCCCCGCCGGCGAGACAGTGCTGGGCCAGGTGGTGGCGGACGCGCAACTCGCCGCCACGCGCGATGCAGGCGCGCAGATCGCGTTGATGAACCCGGGCGGCATTCGCGCTTCGCTCGCGCTGCCGGCTGACGGCCTGGTGCGCTACGAAGACCTGTTCTCGGTCCAGCCTTTCTACAACAACCTGGTGACGATGACGCTGAGCGGCGCGCAGATCCTGCAACTGCTCGAGCAGCAGTGGGTCGGCCAGGTTTCGGCGCGGCTGATGCAGGTCTCGCGCGGCTTTGGCTACACCTGGGACGCTGCGCGACCGCTGGGCCAGCGAGTCGTGCCGGGCAGCGTGAGCTTGGACCGCAAGCCGCTCGACCCTGCAGCGCGCTACCGCGTCACCGTCAACGCCTTCATGGCCGACGGCGGCGACAGCTTTACGGCGCTCAAGGTCGGCACCGACCGGCGCACCGGCATGATGGATGTCGACGCGCTCGAGCGCTACGTGCAGGCGAACCCGACGCTGGCCCCGGGCAAGCTCGACCGCATCGCGCGCTTGAACTGAGCGCGATGCTCGCGCAGGCGCTGATCGGTATCAAGCGCGACGGCGGCACGCTGAGCCCGTCGCAGATCCAATCCTTCGTGCAGGGCTTGGTCGACGAGCGCTGGAGCGAGGGCCAGGTCGCCGCGATGGCGATGGCCATCCTGCTCAAGGGCATGACGCGCGGCGAATGCGTCGCGCTGACGCAGGCGATGACGCATTCGGGCCAGGTGCTGGACTGGGCCGATGCCGGTCTGACCGGGCCGGTGCTCGACAAGCTGCAATCGCTACCGGGCTATGACATCGCGCCGCCGCGCGAGCAGCTGCTGCGCGTGCTGTGCGAGGCCGGCTGCGCGATCGTCGGCGCCAGCGCCGAACTGGCACAGGCCCGACCGCTTCGCCCGCGCGTCGGCGCCCTCCGCCGAGCTCGACGACTACCAGGCCGAGCGCGCGGGTGTCCCGTCATCGAGACCTTGCTGCCCACAGCATGACCGACGTTGCAGAAACTGTTACCGCTGCCATCGCTATCCGCCCGGTGGTCAAGGTCTGCGCCATCAGCAGCGCCGAGGAGGGCCGCGTGGCCGTGGCCGCCGGCGCGGGTGCGCTGGGTCTGGTGTCGGCGATGCCTGGCCGGCCGGGGGTGATCTCCGAGGGCTTGATCGCGGAGATCCTGGACCGGGTGCGCAAGTCGACCCAGACCTTCTTGCTCACCGACTTGCTCAGCGCGGCGGCGATCACCCGCCAACACAGGCGCTGCCCCAGCACCACGCTGCAACTGGTCGGCCGACTGCCGTTCAAGGAGCTCGAGCAGCTGCGGTTGACGCTGCCGCGTGTCGCGCTGGTGCAGGCGGTCAGGGTGGTCGACGAGGCCAGCCTCGAGGAGGCGGTCGCGGCGGCGCCGCTGGTCGATGCGATCCTGCTCGACCTGGGCAACCCCAAGCCAGCGGCCACGCCCGGCGCGGGCCGCCGCCATGA
>CALQBT020000170.1 GCA_943328885.2 Bordetella parapertussis
CCGCCGCCGCGCAAGGCCTGCGCGGCCCGCAGGCTTCAGCCGCCCAAGCTCGGGTTGATCAGCAGCTTGGTGCCGGTGGCGCGCTGGCCGTAGACCGCGATCACCTCGGGTTGCAGCGCCTGGGCGAGCGAGATCTCGCGCGCGTAATGGCTCGCGAAAGTGGTCTTGAGTTCGGAAGCCACCCGCTGTTTCAGCGCCTGGGTCGCTGCCGCACCAATCTTGTTCAGGAACGGGAACAGCAGCCAGCCACCCACGCCCCAGGCCATGCCGAAGCTGCGGCTGATCTCGGTCGGGCTGAGGTCGAGGTTGCCATAAAGGTAGACCTGCTTGTGAACCGCTGAGCCGTAGCGGCTGAACTCCTTGGCGTTGCGGTTGATCGCAGCCTCCATGGCAATGAGGATCTGACCGGCGAGCTTGCCGCCGCCAGTGGCGTCGAAAGCGATGGTCGCACCGGTGGCCGCCAGCGCCTCGATCAGGTCGTCCATGAAGCTGGCCGAGCTCGCGTCGCAGACATGCTTCGCGCCGAGCGCCCGCAGCAGCGCCGCCTGCTCGGGCTTGCGCACGATGTTGACCAGCGCCACGCCATCGGCCAGGCAGATTTTTTGGAGCATCTGGCCCAGGTTGGACGCGGCCGCAGTGTGCAC
Organism: Bordetella parapertussis; assembly: GCA_943328885.2. Classification (GTDB taxonomy): domain Bacteria; phylum Pseudomonadota; class Gammaproteobacteria; order Burkholderiales; family Burkholderiaceae_C; genus Pseudaquabacterium; species Pseudaquabacterium parapertussis_A. Next base: position 645 of record CALQBT020000170.1, read on the forward strand.
CAGTGCACTGTGGCCTTCGCGCCTCATCGTCTCGACCATGCCCAGCGCCGTCAGCGGGTTGACGAAGCACGACGCCCCTTCAGCCGCTGTCGTGCCCGCGGGCAGCAGCAAGCACTGGTCGGCCTGGATGCTGCGGTACTGGGCGTACATCGCGCCGCCGATCAGCGCCACCGTCTTGCCCAGCAAGGCCTGCGCGGCGGCCGAAGCACCAGCCTCGACGACCACGCCGGCACCTTCGTTGCCGGCTGGCAGCGACTGCCCCAGCCGGCCGGCCATGGCCTTCATCGACCGCTCGGCGATGCGCAGCGTGACCACCGGGCTGGCAGCGCTGCCTGAGAGCTTGGCGCTGCCGATGTCGGCCGCGCCCAGCAGCAGACCGATGTCAGAAGGGTTGATCGGCGTGGCCTCGATCCGGACGACGACCTCGTCGGCCGCCGGGCTGGGAACGGCCACGCTGGCCAGCGAGATCTCGAGCTCAGCGCTGGGCTTGACGAGGGTGCGAAGCTGCAGCCCGGTGCGGGCGGGGGACTGGCTCATGGCTAACTCCGATGGATGAGAAAAGGGATTCGAAAACAGCAGGCGCTGCGACTCAGCTGACGGGTCGCCGGTGCAAACGCCTGGGCCGGGAAAGAACTGGCGGAAGGGAGTGGGAGTCGAACCCACCAGACACGCTGGGCGCGTCTCACCGGTTTTGAAGACCGGGCGCTCCACCGGGAAACGCTGCCCTTCCGGAGCAAACCAACCTTAGCATGCGCCGGCCTCAATCGACCGGCCGGTGGCGGATGCCATCGAAGCGTGTCAGGCCTTCGCGGTCGAGAAACTCGAGCACCTGCACCGTCAGGTTGCGGCCAATGCCGGTGCGGTCGCGGAAGGCCGCGGCGTCGACGCCGCCCTCGGCGGATTCAGCCGCCAGTTCGCGCACGTGACGGGCCAGCTCGACCACCGTGGGGGGCAGGTAGAAGCGGTTGGGCGCGACCCGCAGCAAATGCCCCAGCCGGTGCGCGCGACCCAGGAACTCGAGCAGCACAGGCTGCGGCAGCCCGAGCAGCGTGGCGAGTTCGCCGACGATGGGCGGGCGCAGGCCTGCCGGCGCCAGGCATTGGGTCACGCGCGCGAGCAGGTCAGCGTCGGCCTCGGACAGCTGGGCGACATGCCCCATCAAACGGTAGCGCAGGCCCTCGCGCTGCAAGCTGCCGGCCTCGACCAGCGAGTCGAGCGCCGCGCGCAGCACGACAGCGCGCAGCCCGGGCGCCAGCACCGCGGCGGCCACGCCCGAGCTGTCGGGCTGGTCGGCATGCCAGCGCGCCAGCGCCTCGTGCAGCCGTTCGCGCAGCGCCTGCCAATGGCCTGCCGACAAGCCCCAGGCCGAGCCCGGGATGCGCTGCACCGCCTGCGCCAGGATCAGCGCATCGGCCTCGTCATGGCGCAGGTTGCGCGCGAGCGCAAAGCGGGCCAGATCCACACCGTCAGGCTCGGCGCCCAGCAGTGCGGCCAGCGCCTGCGCCGGCTCGGGCAAAGCCAACGCGGCCAGTTGCAGCGCGCGCACCGGCCGGTCGCGGCCGCGCACCGGACCGAAGGGGTCAACCACCTGGCCGCCAGCCAGCGTTCGGCCGGCTGCGGGGTCGCGTAACACGAACCGGTCGCCGTACAGCGCGGCCACCGGAGACTCGAGCACCAGCTGCGCCAGCCCGCTGCTGCCGGGTGCAGCGTCCCAGCCCGCCAGCGCGGCAACGCGGGCATGGACCGCCGCCGCGCCGATGTGCAGTTGCAGCATCTGCCGCGAGGGCAAGGGCCGCGCTTCGCTGGCCAGCACGCGCAGCCGAACGTCCAGCCTATCGGTCGGCGCGTGGGCTGCCGGCGCCAAGATCCAGTCGCCTCGGACCGGGTCGCGGCGTTTGAGGTCGACACCGGCCAGGTTGAGCGCGCAGCGCTGGCCGGCCAAGGCCTGCGCGGCGCGCTGCTTGCCGACCTGGATGCCGCGCACCCTGGCGCTGATGCCGTGCGGCGACAGCACCAGCTCGTCGCCTATCTGCACCCGACCCGACAACACCGCGCCCGTGACGATGCGACCAGCGCCAGCCAGCGCGAAGCTGCGGTCGACCGCCAGCCTGAAATGCCCTGCGGTGCTGCGCGCAGCCAACTGCGCTGCCGCCTCGGCCAGGTGTTGGCGCAGCGCCAGCACGCCAGGGTCGCGGGCATCGGTGGCCACCAGCGCGAACTGCGGGGCGCCGGCAAAGTGGGCGTGGAGCCCATCGGCGAGCAGCTCGGCGACCTCGCGTCCGGCCTGGGCCAGCCGCTCGGGCGCGACGCGGTCCGACTTGGTCAGCGCGACGACGCAGCGCGGCACGCCCAGCAAGGACAGGATCGCCAGGTGCTCGCGGGTCTGCGGCATCACGCCGTCGTCCGCGGCGACCACCAGCAGCGCCAGATCGATCGCCGCGACACCGGCCAGCATGTTGCGAACGAAGCGCTCATGGCCCGGCACGTCGACAAAGCCCAGCGTCAGCGGCTCACCCTGGGCCGAGACACCGAGCTCGGCATGGGCGAAGCCCAGGTCTATCGACATGCCGCGGCGCTTCTCCTCGGCCAGGCTGTCGGTGTCGATGTCGGTCAAGGCCTTGACCAGGCTGGTCTTGCCGTGGTCGACATGGCCCGCGGTGGCGACGATCATGCGCGGCCGGTCTCGAACAGCGTGCGAAAACCCGGCTCGTCCTCCAGGCAGCGCAAGTCGAGCAGCAGCGCGCCGTCGGCGATGCGGCCAATCACCGGCACCGCGAGCGCGCGCAAGCGGGCCGCGAGCGCCTCGAGCGCGCTGCCCGACCGCCGCTTCGCACCCGACGGCGTCAGCCGCAAGCCATGGCTGGGCAGGCGCTCGACCGGCAGCGCCCCGCTGCCGATCTGGCTTCCGAGCGCCACGACGTCGACCTGGATCGCCTGCTCGCTCAGCCAAGCCGCGAGCAGCGGCTGCAAGCGCTGCGCCAGCGCCTCGATCTGCGCCGCCGGCCGCGCCAGCAGTCGCAGCGTGGGCAGTTGCTGCTGCAAGCGATCAGGGTCGGCGTACAGGCGCAGCACGGCCTCAAGCGCGGCCAGCGTGAGCTTGTCGCAGCGCAGCGCTCGCTTCAAGGGGTTTTTCTTCAGCTTGGCGATCAGGTCGGCGCGGCCGACCACGATGCCGGCCTGCGGCCCACCGAGCAGCTTGTCGCCGCTGAAGGTCACCAGGTCGGCGCCAGCGGCCAGCGCCTGCTGCGGCGTGGGTTCGCGTGGCAGGCCGTAACGCGCCATGTCGACCAGCGAGCCGCTGCCCAGGTCGACCACGAAGGGCAGGCCATGCTGCTTGCACAGCGCGCCGAGCTCGCGCTCGTCGGCGGCGGCGCTGAAACCCTCGATGCGGTAGTTGCTGGTGTGGACCTTGAGCACCATCGCGCTGCGCGGGCCGATCGCCTGGGCATGGTCTTGCAGATGGGTGCGGTTGGTGGTGCCGACCTCGCGCAGCTTGCAGCCGGCCAGCGCCATGATCTCGGGCAGCCTGAACGAGCCACCGATCTCGACCAACTCGCCACGCGAGACGATCACCTCGCGCCGTCGCGCCAGGCTGCCCAGCACCAGCATCAGCGCCGCGGCATTGTTGTTGACCACGGTCGCGGCCTCGGCGCCGGTCAGCCGCCGCAACCAGGCCTCGACATGCTCGTCGCGGTCGCCGCGTTGGCCCGTGGCCAGGTCAAATTCGAGGTTGGACGCGCCAGCAGCGACCTGCGCGATGGCCGCCAGCGCCTGCTCAGGCAGCGGCGCACGGCCCAGGTTGGTGTGCAACACCGTGCCGCTGAGGTTGAAAACCGGTCGCAGCGAGGGCTGGGCCCAGGCCTGCAACCTGGCCGTGATGCCGGCCAGCAGGTCCGCAGGGTCGGGCGCAGCGCCCGGTTCGGGCGCAGCCAAGCGCGCCGCAGCACGCCGCTCGGCCAGCTCGGCGCGCACCGCGTCGAGCACCGGCTGGCGGCCTTGCGAAGCCAACAGCCCGGCCAATCCCGGCCAGGCCAACACCTGGTCGACCGCCGGCAGGCGCAGCCCAGCCGGGATCAAGGCCATGAGCGCTTGCCCGGAGAGTGCGGAGAGCCGCAGGGCAATCCGCTGATGGCCTCAGCCCGCCACCAGCCGGCGCAAGATGCCCGGCAGCGCCGCGTCGGCCAGCGCGCGCAGCTCGTCGTCGCTGCGGTCCTGGATCGGATGGGCGACGAAGACCATCGCCGGGTCCATGCCCAGCGACTTGGCCTGCATTTCAGCGGCCACGACAAATTCACTCGATGCAACGCCGACTCCCGGAATACCACGCGACTCAAGATCCACGATGTCATGCATACAGCACGACGTGCAGGATCCTCAGTCGGCCAAGCCTTCAATCACGAGCTGGCATTCGGCAGCGATCTGCTGGCGCAGCGCGGTGGGCGCTGGTCGCGTGAAAGTCGGCTTGCGGTAGCGCTTGACGCGCACGCCACGGCTGCCGAGTTGCTCGGCAAGCCGGTCGAGAAACACGTTGCCGCGTGACTTCGAGATGTCGAGCACGCCGACCGTCAGGCCTTCGAGCCCGGCAGGCCGCGCCGTCAGCGCCCGCGCCACGGGCGCGCGCTCCGAGGTCGGGTCGAGCAAGATCTGTGATGCGCTCATGCAGTGATCTCCTTGGAAACTGGGGTGGAGCCCACCGGGCCGGATGCGGCCCAGCCGGCAATGATCGCCGAAAAGAAGCCGGCGCCGCCGCCGGCGCGAACGATGATCAGGCCGCCGGGCCGGAACTTGGGCACTTGCGTGCCGGCCACCGCTGGCGGCAGGCCTTCGGCGATGCCACCGGCACCTGCCACCATCTCGTCGCCTGGCAGCAGCAGCAAGCGGGCGAGCTCTTCGCGCAGCCTGGCTTTGCTCCAGCCGGCTTCGATGAAGACCCGGCTATGCTCGGGCGAGACCACCAGCAAGGCGTCGCCGGCCATCGCCAGCTTGGGGTGGTCGACGACCCGCAGGCACAGCGCGAAGCTGCGCGCCAGCGACTCGGGCGTTCGCGACTTCTGGTCGACCACGCCTTGAACGCCTTCGCCGGCAAACAAGGTCACGGTCGAGGCCTCGGGGCTGAAACCGCGTTCGACCGACAGCGAATCCCAGGCCGGATCCTCAGCCTCGGCGAAGCAGAAGCTGTACTTGCCGGGCGTGCCCAGCGTCGAGCGGTCGAGCTCCCCCGGGCGGCCGCCGCCGACGTTGCGGATCACCAATTGCAGCGCGCGACCGATCGTCGCGTTGGCGCGGTGGCCCTGGCCGAGCGCATTGACGCCCGAGTTCAGCCCGACCCGACGCGCCAGCGGGCCGTTGACGATGACGACTGGCCCGGCAAACATCGTCGTGCACAGCACGCCGTGCATGCCGAACTCGTCAATCAGCGCAGCCTCGACCGCCGCCAGCACCACCGACAGGTATTCGGGTTTGCAGCCGGCCATCACCGCGTTGACCGCCACTTTCTCGACCGTGCAGGGCACCAGGTCGGGCGGCACCAGGCCCAGGATTTCGCCGGGTGGGCGCGTCGTGCCCGCCAGCATGCGCAGCACACGCGCCGGTGTCGGCGGCACCACCGGCAGACCGTCGCTCCAGCCGCGGTCGTAACAGGCCTCGATGTCGTCTTCGGCGTCGCCAACCACGACCTCGCGCGACTGCAGGCCCGACTCACC
>CALQBT020000171.1 GCA_943328885.2 Bordetella parapertussis
CGACCGCGCGCGCCGCCGGGTCGATGCCGAAGCCAGGTTGCGGGCTTTTGGGCGCGACTTCTGTGTCTCGGTCAGCCTGCTGCGGATCCCGGGCATCTATGCAGGCGACCGGCCTGGCGGTCATCCGCGAGATCGGTTAGCGCGCGGCTCGCCGGTGCTGCGGGTCGAGGACGATGTCTACACCAACCACATCCATGCCGACGATCTGGCACGGGCCTGCGTCGCCGCCTTGCACCGCGGTCTGCCGCAGCGGGTGGTCCATGTCTGCGACGACACTGACTTGCGGATGGGCGACTATTTCGACCTCGCTGCCGACCTCTGCGGCCTGCCACGACCCCCCCGGGTCGCGCGCGAGCAGGCGGCGACGCTCTTGTCACCGATGCAGCTGAGTTTCATGGCGGAGTCCCGAAGGCTGCAGAACCGTCGGCTCAAGCTCGAGCTCGGACTCAGGCTGCGCTATCCGAATGTGGCGCAGGGCTTGCTGGCCTGAACCCGCGGCGTTGAGCGCGCGGTTCAGCGCCTGCGGCGCGGGCCACCGACAAACGGCAGCTTGCCACGCCACCAACTGATCATCAACCAGGCGCCGAGCATCCCGCCCAGGTGGGCGAAGTGCGCCACCCCGCTGCCGCCGGTCAGCCCGAACAGCAGTTCGACGCCGCCGAACAGCATCACGAAATTGCGCGCCTTCATCGGGATCGGTGGGAACAGCGGCATGATCACTCGGTTGGGGAACAGCATGCCGAAGGACAGCAGCAGACCGAACAGAGCGCCCGAGGCGCCCACCGTCGGTGCACGCGAGCCGGTGAAGGTCGTGAACAGCAACTGCACCAGGGCTGCGGCGACCACGCTGGCCAGCAGCATCTGCAGGTAACGGTTGCGACCCCACAGCCGTTCGAGTTCGCTGCCGAACATCCACAGGCCCAGCATGTTGAAGAACAAGTGGGCCATGTCGCCGTGCAGAAAGCCGTAGCTCACGAGTTGCCAGGGCCAGAAGCGCCCACTGCTCAGCGGCCACAGCGCGAACAGCGCATCGACCGGCAGCATGGGCAGCAGCAACTGGGCGCAAAACACCGCTGTGCAGATCAGCATCAAGGCCTTGGTGACCGGGGGCAGTGGTGGCATGGGGGTGTTGGGGGGATGGTGCCCGCAGCCAGACTCGAACTGGCGCTGCTGGCGGCGGCGGCTTTCGAAGCCACCCCGGCATCGGGTGTTGGTTGATCGGGACCGTGATGTGCCGAGTCGATCCCGCACAAGGGATGGTCGTCTCCGAGCGATTGTGCCCGATGAGAAACGCGCCAAGCCTGGGTATTTCAGGCTGATCCGTGATGGCCAAGACGGACTGGCGCAGCCAAGCCAGATGCAGCGCGCGGCAAGCCGCTTGGGTCGTCCGCGCAGATCGGCTGCGCAAGGCAAAGCGAGGGTTTGCACGCCAGCACAGGCTGCGCTGGCTGGCATGATATGGCCTCGAATATGCCCGGGTTTGGACGGCGCGGCGTCCGGGCAGGTCGAGCTGACCAGCCTGAATCGCGCTAAGCGCAAGCCGACCGCGAGCGTGGCCTCTTTTGAGTATCTGTTGCGCGGTAAGGTCCTGCATCATCGCTACTGCGCCGAGGCCAACCAGGAAGCGCAGAAGATGTCCGGACTGGCGTCGCGAGTTGCTGGGGCTTTAGCCGGGAAGCGGCAGCCTGGCGCTGGGTCTGTGGTCTAGCCGCCAGCCGGGCCTGAACATGCAGACCCTCAGCCGGTGCGACGCCGACCCGTTCACTGCCGGTAGTCACTGCCTTTTCGGTCGATCACACGCAGCAGCGCTTTCCAGTCTTGCTGACCCCAGCTGGGTTCAGCACGCATGCGTTTCATCGCCACCCCCATCTTCTTCACCACCTCGGGGGCGATCAGCACCGGCGGCTCGCTGAAGCTGGCGGCAATCAATTCCAGTTCACAGGCCCGCTCGAGCATGTACATGTTCATCAGCGTTGCCTGCACGGTCGTGCCAAGGGTCAGCAGTCCGTGGTTGCGCAGCACCACGCAGCTGCCCGACTGACAGCTCACGCCCAGCGAGTCGCATTCTTCTTGCGTGGCGGGCATGCCGTAGTCGTGGTAGACGATGTCGTCGAGCACCAGCATCGAGTCCTGGCTGATCGGACGAAGTCCGTGGCGCAGCATCGCCGCGCCGGCGCCGGCACGGGTATGGGTGTGCATCGCGCAGTTGGCATCCGGGCGCGCTTTGTACACGCCGCTGTGGATGGTGAAGCCGGCTTTGTTGAATCGCCCCTGTTTGCCCAGCACATTGCCTGCGAGGTCCATCTTGATCAGGCTGGAGGCCGTGATCTCGTCGAACATCTCTTCATAGTGGTTGATCAGAAAGCAGTCGGGCTCGCCCGGCACGCGCACTGACATGTGGGTGGCCAGGACGTCGGTCCAGCCAAAGTGGTCAACGATGCGGTAGAGGGCGGCGAGGTCGCAGCGCGCCTGCCACTCGGCATCGCTCATGTCGGGACGTATGGATTTCAGGACAGCTGACATGGTCTTCTCCGTTGGGGGTTCAAATAGGGCCGATCGGCCGGTAGGGGTGACCGATCTGGCGCAGACCAAGAGCCTGGCTGCTCGCCTCTCGGATGGAAAATCCTGCGTCATCATGCCATCGATCACCGCGCAGGCTCGGGTGAAAACCCGGCTTCAAATCTTCTGCCGGCGCACGAAGACGCCGGCGGCTTCGCGGTCCCAGGTGTCGGCGGTGATGCCTTGCTGGCGGATCAGGTGTTTCTGCACCTTCTGCGTTGGTGTTCGCGGCAACTCGTCGACGATGCGCACATAGCGCGGCACCATGAAGTGCGCGGTGCGCGGGATCAGGTGTTCGATCAAGGCCTTGGGGTCGATCGTCTTGCCGGGTTGCGCCACCACCGCGACCAGCACTTCGTCTTCGCCCAGCGGGCTGGGCACGGCGACCGCTGCAGCCTCCTGCACATCGGGGTGGCTGCTGACCTCGACTTCGACCTCGAAGGACGAGATGTTCTCGCCGCGGCGGCGGATCGCGTCTTTCATCCGGTCGACGAAGAAGTAGTTGCCTGCCGGGTCGGTGCGGAAGGCGTCGCCGGTGTGGAACCAGCCGTTGCGCCAGGCCCGCGCGGTCGCCTCGGCGTCGCCGTAATAGCCGGTGGTCATCGACCAGGGGCGGTCGGCGCGCAAGATCAGTTCACCCACCTCGCCGGGCGCGACCTCGCAGTCGTTGTCGTCGACGACCCTGGCCACTATGCCCTCGCGGGTCGTGCCGCAGGTGCCCAGCGGGGTCGGGTTCAGGCCTGAGACGATCGGGCAGGAGATCTCGGTCATGTTGAACAGCGTGTAGATCTCGATGCCGAAGCGCTTCGAGAAACTCGGCGCGTCCTCGAGCAAAGGGATCATCAGCGCGGTCTTGAGCGTGTGTTCGCGGTCCTTGGGCGACGGCGCGCGTTTGGCCAGCAAGGTGGCCATGCTGCCGAGCAGGATCACGAAGCTTGCCTGGTGTTGCGTCAGCAAGTCCCAGAAAGCGTCGGTCTGGAACGCGTCGACGATGGCCACCGACGCGCCGCGGGTCAGCATCGAATACACCGCGCCGGTGCCGCCGACATGGAACAGCGGCAGGATCACCAGTTGCCGGTCATCGGCGCCGATGAAGGTCCAGGAGCTGCCGCTGGAATAAGCGTGCAGGTACGACGACATCACGCCCTTGGACGGCCCGGTCGTGCCCGAGGTGTAGATGATCGATTGCAGGTCCCAGGGTGCGATCTCGCGCTCGAGCGCGGTGGGCTCGACGCCCAAGGGTGCCAGCGCTTGTTCAGGAAACTGCTTCAGCCCGCTGACGGCCGCTGCTTCGCCGCCGACAACGACCAGCGCGGCGAGCTCGGACAGGTCTATGCCTTGCAGTCGATCGACCAGCGCCGCGTGGGCCACGATCAGCTTGGCACCCGACACCCGGATCGCGTGCTCGAGGATGCGGCCGCGGTAGGCCAGGTTGATCGGCACGTAGACCGCGCCGAGGTAGTTCAGGCCGAACCAGACGCGCATCGCGTCCGGCCCGTTGGGCAGCCAGGAGTGCACCAGATCACCTTGCGCAACGCCCAGCGCCTGCAGCCCGGCGGCGGTGCGCCTGGTGATCTCCAGCGTCTGCGCATAGGTCCACTGGCTGCCGTCGGCAAAGCGGGCGAACACTTTGTCGGGCTGCGAGGCGGCGAATTTCTCCAACACCGCACGCAACACGCAGTCTTGCGCCGGTGGAATTCGGGGGTCGTGCAGGGTCATGGTCACTGTCCTTTGCTGCGCTCAGATCGGCGAGATCGCGTGGTGTCTGGCGCTGCGCCTTTGGTGCTGTTTGCGAACGCCACAGCGCTCGAGTGTGGCGAGAATGACGGGCCGGGTGTCGCGCGGATCGATCACGTCATCGATGCCGAAGTGGCCCGCCGCGTGCATCGCTCCGAGGTGCTGGCGAAAATTCGCGATCAGCGCCGCACGTGCTGCCGCCGGGTCGGCTGCGGCCGACACCTTCTTCTGGTAGGCCACGTCGACCGCACCCTCGATCGACATCGCGCAGATCTCGGCGCTCGGCCAGGCCACGCACAGGTCGGCGTCAAAGCTGCGGCCGCCACACATCGCGATATAGCCCAGTCCATAACCCTTGCGCAGAACGACCGAGATTCGCGTGACGCTGGCCTGGCCGAGCTCGAACAGCAGCCGCGCGCTGCGCCGCGCCAGACCACTGCTCTCGGCGGCGCTACCGAGCAAAAAACCTGGCAAGTCGATCAGGTAGATCAGCGGCAGGCCAAAGCTGTCGCAGATCGAGACGAAATGCGCCCCTTTTTCGCAGGCCGCTGCGTCTAGCGTGCCAGCCAGATGCAGCGGCTGGTTGGCGACAATGCCCACCGGCCGGCCGCCCAAGCGCGCGAAGCAAGTGACCAGGTTGCGGGCATGGCCCGGTTTGATCTCGAACACGCTGTGGAGGTCGACGATCGAGCCGATCACCTTGCGGATATCGTAAGCGCGGCGGCTGTTCTCGGGCACCACGCTCAGCAGCGACTCGTCGCGGCGCTGTGCCGAATCGGTGCAATCGAGCACCGGCGCGGGCTGCTGCGAATTCGACGGCAGAAAGCTCAGATAGCGTCGAATCAGCGCGAGTGCTTCGGTGTCGGAGTCGGCCGCGATGTCGGCCAGACCGTTGCGCTCGGTCTGCACCTGGGCACCGCCTAGCGCTTCCATGTCGATGGTCTCGCCGATTGCGGCCTTGACCAGTGCCGGGCCGGCGATGCCCATCGTCGAGCTGCCGCGAACCATCACGACGAAGTCCGACAGACCGGCGAAGTTCGACGGCCCGGCAAAGCCCGGCCCCATCATCGCTGCGACGACCGGCACCCAGCCCGACATCGTTGCCATCTGCTGGAAGAACTGCGAGCCCTCGGCGAAATGGCGGCTGTCCAACCCCTCCTGGATCCGGTGGCCGCCGCCGTCGAGCAGCATCACGAAGGGGTGGCCGTGCTCTATCGATTGGTCGGCGAGCTTGGCGAGCTTGTGGCCGCCGATGCGCCCGTTCGAGCCACCGAGCACCGTGTAGTCGAAAGCCGCCAAGCAGACGGTACGACCGTCGATCTTGGCGTAGCCGGTGATCACGCCGTCTGCGGGTGCCTGCAGGTTCTCGGTGTCGAAGGTGTCGCGCTTGGGTTCGACGAAAGCGCCGATCTCGTAGAAGCTGCCGGGGTCGACCAGGACCGCGATGCGCTCGCGCGCGCTGAGCTTGCCCGCAGCGTGCTGGCGCGCGATCGCGCCGGCGCGGGCCTCGTCGAGCAGGCCAGCGCGTGCGGCGCGCAGCGCCTCGATCGGGGAGGCTGTGGTGATCGTCGAAGCAGTGCTCATCGGGTATCCGGTTATTTTTGTTGCGCCGCGGCGCCGGCAGCGCGCTGTGCTTGGCCAGCTTGTCGGTCGTGGGTAGCCGCCGTCAGCCCGCGCGTTCGCAGCAACTGCTTTTGTATCTTTTCGGTCGGTGTCTTGGGCAACTGGTCGAAGAACTCGAGGTAGCGCGGCACCATGAAGTAAGGCAGCCTCGGGTCGAGAAATTCCAGCAGCGCGGCCGCCGACAAGGCTTGGCCGGGCCGCAGCACGACGCAGGCCATGATCTCGTCTTCGCTGTGCTCGCTCGGCACGGCGATCACCGCGGACTCGAGCACCGCGGGGTGGGCGTTGATCTCGCTCTCGACTTCGAAGCTCGAGACGTTCTCGCCGCGCCGACGCACCGCGTCTTTGAGCCGGTCGATGAAGGTCCAGCGGCCGCTGGCGTCGCAGCGGAAAGCGTCGCC
>CALQBT020000172.1 GCA_943328885.2 Bordetella parapertussis
AATCATGTCCATGGTGATCACTCCTCATCCCCCGCTGCTCAAAAAAGCAGCAGGGTAGGTTGTTCACCTGGCTCAGTTTTGGTTCGGCACAACCTTCAAAAGTGGCTCAGTTTTCGGTCGGCGCCAACAAGCCCGGGCATCACGCTGCGGCTGTTCCATGGTCGTGGCGGCACGGTCGGGCGCGGCGGCGGCCCGAGCTACCAAGCCATCCTGGCCCAACCACCCGGCACGGTCAACGGCCAGATCCGGCTGACCGAGCAAGGCGAGGTGATCGGCAGCAAGTACGCCCACCCCGAAATCGGCCGGCGCAACCTCGAGACCCTGGTAGCGGCAACACTGGAAGCCACGCTGCTGCACGCCGGCAGCAAGCCCGGCGTGCCCAAGAGTTTTTTGGCTGCCGCAGCCCGCATCAGCCAGGCCAGCCACGCCGCTTACCGCAAGCTGGTCTACGAGACGCCAGGCTTCACCGACTACTTTTTCTCGGCCACGCCGATCCGCGAGATTGCCGAGTTGAACATCGGCTCACGCCCGGCCAGACGCCCCAAGGACGGCCAGTCCACGCACTCGATCGAGGACTTGCGCGCGATCCCCTGGGGATTCTCCTGGGGCCAATGCCGGGTGGCGCTGCCGGGTTGGTGTGGTTTTGGATCGGCGATCACGGCCTTCCTCGGCGATGGACCGGACCGCCCAACCAAGCTGGCGCTGCTGCAGAAAATGCACCAGCAATGGCCGTTCTTTCGCACCCTGCTGTCCAACCTGGACATGGTGCTGGCCAAGAGCGACCTGCGCGTCGCCGAGCGCTACGCCGAACTGGTCGAGGACCAGCGCATGGCCAAGCGGGTCTTCGCCGCGATCCGCGCCGAGTGGCAATCGACCCACGACGCACTGTCACTGATCACCGGCGAGCCCGATCGGCTGCAGAGCAACCCGGCGCTGGCGCGCTCGATCGAGCACCGATTCCCCTACCTCGACCCGCTCAACCACCTGCAGGTCGAGCTGATGCGGCGCTACCGAGGCCGTGTCGAGGGCGCGCCCGAGAACGAACGCCTGCAGCGCGGCATCCACCTGTCGATCAACGGCCTGGCCGCGGGCTTGCGCAACACCGGTTGACGAGGTCGCAGAACGAACCGAAAAATCCCAATCGGGCGGGCACCATCGCATCGTCGCCGTGGGTTCGATCGGATCACGGGTCGACCGCCATTGCACCCGCAGCCGGGCCGAAGCGGTCGCGATCTGCGATGCTGGATAGCAAGCGACGCCATGCCCTGGGCATGACGGCAGTGCCTGGACCGACGGTGGCGCCAGATAATGCCTCGCCGGCGTCCGCTGGCGACCCACCACTCGATGAAGCGCATCCAGCCATGTCAGGCAACCAACTCGACAAGAAATCCCAGGCCTGGTCGGCCCTGTTCTCCGAACCCATGAGCGAGCTCGTCAAGCGCTACACCGCGAGCGTCGGTTTCGACCAGCGGCTCTGGCGCGCCGACATCCAAGGCAGCTTGGCTCACGCCGGCATGCTCGCGGCGCAGGGCATCATCGGTGCAAGCGACCTGCAAGACATCCAGCGCGGCTTGGGCCAGATCGCGCAGGACATCGAAGAGGGCCGATTCGAGTGGAAACTCGAGTTGGAAGACGTGCACCTCAACATCGAAGCCCGGCTGACCCAGCTGGTCGGCGACGCCGGCAAGCGGCTACACACCGGCCGCTCGCGCAACGACCAGGTCGCCACCGATGTGCGGCTGTGGCTGCGCGGCGAGATCGACGCGCTGGCGTTGCTGCTGGTCGAGCTGCAGCGCGCGCTGGTCGAAGTCGCGGCAGTCAACACCGACACCGTGATGCCAGGTTTCACCCATCTTCAGGTGGCGCAGCCGGTGAGCTTTGCGCACCACTTGCTGGCCTATGTGGAGATGTTCTCGCGCGACGCCGAGCGCCTGGCCGATGTCCGCAAACGCTGCAACCGCCTGCCGCTGGGCGCGGCCGCGCTGGCCGGCACCAGCTACCCACTGGACCGGGAAGCCGTGGCGCGCGAGCTCGGCTTCGACGGGCTGTGCGAAAACAGCCTGGACGCGGTCAGCGACCGCGACTTCGCGATCGAGTTCGTCGCCTTCGCCAGCATCACGATGGTCCATGTCTCGCGCATGGCCGAGGAGCTGGTGCTGTGGATGAGCCAAAACTTCGGCTTCATCGACCTGGCCGACCGCTACTGCACTGGCTCGTCGATCATGCCGCAAAAGCGCAACCCAGACGTCGCCGAACTCGCGCGCGGCAAGAGCGGCCGGGTGATCGGCCACCTGATGGGCTTGATCACGCTGATGAAGGGCCAGCCGCGGGCCTATAACCAGGACAACCAGGAGGACAAGGAGCCGCTGTTCGACACTGTCGACACGCTGGCCGCGACGCTGAGAATCCTGGCCGAGATGGTCGCCGGCATCCAGGTCAAGCCAGCGGCGATGGAAGCCGCAGCGCGCCGCGGTTATGCCACCGCCACCGACTTGGCCGACTACCTGGTCAAGAAGGGCTTGCCCTTCCGCGACGCCCACGAGGTGGTGGCGCATGCCGTCAAACTCGGGCTGCAACGCGGCCTGGACCTGGCCGAGTTGCCACTGACCGAACTGCAATCGCTGCACCCACTGATCACCGACGACGCACCGAGCGTGCTGACACTGCGCGGCTCGCTTGAAGCGCGCAACGTGCGCGGCGGCACCGCGCCGACCCAGGTGCTGGCGCAAGTGGCACGGCACCGCGCGCGGCTGGGCTGAGGCGGCCACAGGGGTTCGCAGGCCTGTGCTTGGCTGGCGTCAATCAGCGGCTGCACAGTCGATCCCAGAGTGGCGATCCACGGCGACTGAGCAACGCGGCCCGGCGCTGGTCCCGCACCAGATCCTGCCCTGCCCAAGCGGCCTGCCAAGCCAAGCACCATCGCGCCTCATCAGTATGGGAGAGCTCGGGTTGCACCGGCCAACCAGGTCTGTTTCGGTCCGAGCATCGTCGCAACCTACCCGGCCGCCGCGCTGCTGCTGACTGAGCTTGCGCTGCGCGGCAGGCTGCAGATCCGATCGGCCGTGGTCTGGACCAGTGGCGAGGCGCTGACGCCGGCGATATGGTCCCCCGCATCGAGCAAGGCCTGGGCTGCGCGCTGCACAACAGCGACGGCGCCTCGGCGTTCCTGCCAATCGCTTGGAAATGCAACAAGGGCGACTGCGCGTCAATGCCGACTGGGTGATCCTGGAACCCGTCGATGCCGATCACCGGCCGCTGCCCAACAGCCAGGTCTCACACACCACGCTGCTGACCAACTTGGCCAACCCTGCGCAGCCGCTGATCCGCTTTGACATCGGCGACCGCATCCTGATCGAGTCCGAAGCCTGCGCCGGCCGCCGGTCGCCGACCAGGCGCAGCGGTGCGATGACTTCATCGTCGACGCCGTCGAATGACCGACAGTCGCCGCAGCCACCACCGGTTCAGGGGTTCATTCTCGAGCATGGGATTGACTTTTCATTGGACGTTCTTTTCAATAGTTATCACATCATCAAAAACCTATAGTTGCTGGGCGAACCATGCTGCAGGAACACCTTGCAACGCCATCCACCACGACGCTGAAAAGAGAACTTCATGCCACCTTTCATCCTCACGTTGTTGAGCTCTGGTCTTCGATTGGTCGCCAATGCCGCTCTTGTAAAAGGTAAAGAATTCATCCAAGAAAAAACCGGCGTCGACCTCGACCAGGCCGCGCTCAGCACGGAAGACCAAGCCAAACTTCGCCAGTTTCAGGCCGAACACGAGGAAGAGTTGCTGCGCCTGCAACTCGAGGACAACAAGCTCGGGCTCGAGGAAACCAAGGCCTTTCTGGCCGACGTGGCAGACGCACGGAAGAACCAGTCCGAAATCCAGATGAGCGCCGATGCGCCCTGGTACGCCAAAGCAATACAGCCCACGCTGGCTGCTTTCACAGTGCTCGCCACCATCGTGTTGTTCGGTTTGTTCGTCTACTGGAGCGGAGACATCACCAACTTGGTCGACGGAAAAATTGAGCACATGCCAAGGATGAATGCGACTCAGAAGGACATCATCATCTACATTCTGGGTGTGTTGTCAGCCGCAGTCACGCAGATTTTGGGTTACTACTTCGGCAGCTCGCATGGCAGCGCCACCAAGTCCAAGAGTCTTGACAAGGTGTTGCCGCAGACCACATCCGGGGCGGAAAAATGAGCTTGCTTCTGGAACAAGCGGCGTTCCTGAAGGACGCACGCAAGCTGCTGGAGTTCGCCGACACGCAAGGCTTGGTCGTCACTGGCGGCGAACTCGAACGCACACCCGAGACCCAGGCCTTGTACCTGCGAGACGGTCGCGAGAAGACCATGGACAGCCCGCACCTGCGCAAGTGTGCGATCGCCCTGAACTTCTTTCGGGCCACCGATGACCATCACGAACTGGTGCAAAGCGCTGACAAGCTCGAAGCGCTGGGCCAGTTCTGGGAAAACCTGGATCCGCGCAACCGTTGGGGTGGGCGTCGCGACGTTCGGGCAGGCTTGTCGCGCTTCGAGCGTGACCCCGGCGGTTGGCCATCGAGCGCGGTGGCGAGTCTGCTCCCGCCGGTAGAACCCACAGCGCCGGTTGAGGTCGTCGCGCTGGCAGACGCGTCGCGGCCGGCCGCGGTGACCTTGCAGAAGCTGCCGAGTGCGGGGCTGATCCCCACGCTCAGACGCGGGTCGCTCGAGCGCGAGGCCATTGCGCGAATGCAGGCCTTGCTGGTCAAGACCGGCAAGCTCGAGACAGCCAATGGCAAGTTCGACGAGCAGACCGAGCGCGCGGTGATCGCCTTCCAGCGTGACAGCGGTCTGGTCGCCGACGGCGTGGCGGGCGAAAAGACCTGGACCATGCTGCTGTCGCAGACCGGCGAGGCGCAGCAGGCGATGGCCCAGCGATTCATCGGCGAGGCCGAT
The DNA here is from genome assembly GCA_943328885.2 of Bordetella parapertussis. GTDB lineage: Bacteria > Pseudomonadota > Gammaproteobacteria > Burkholderiales > Burkholderiaceae_C > Pseudaquabacterium > Pseudaquabacterium parapertussis_A. The sequence goes on from CALQBT020000172.1 coordinate 4,944, forward strand.
TTCGAGACCGCTGCCAAGGACTTGAAGGTCGAGCTCGCGGCGCTGAAATCGGTCTACCAGGTTGAGTCCAACGGCAAGGGCTTTGTCGGCGATCAGCCCAAGATCCTCTTTGAGGGACATGTCTTCTGGCAGCGGCTCAAGCGACTCGGCCTGCGACCCGAGTCCTTGGCCGCGGGCAACGAAGACATCCTCTACCCAAGCTGGACCAAGCAGTTCTACGTCGGCGGCAGCGGCGAATGGCAGCGCTTGACCCGCGCTGAGGCGATCCAGCGCGAAGCGGCCCGCGAATCGGCGTCCTGGGGCCTGTTCCAGATCATGGGTTACCACTGGAAGGCCTTGGGCTACGACTCGGTCGACGACTTCGTCGATCGCATGTGCCGCCACGAGCGCGACCAGCTCGACGCGTTCTGCCGCTTTGCGTCGACCACCAAAGCCCATGATGGCCGCAGCCTGGCAGCCTTGCTTGCCGCGCGCGACTGGGCCGGCTTTGCCTACGCCTACAACGGCAAAGGCTACCGGCTCAATGCCTACGACGACAAGCTGAGAGAACAGTACCGGCGATTCTCAGCCTGACGCTGCCGCGAGCGAGCGCTTTCTTTGGCCGGACTGCGCTCAGGGCAGCCCGGGGCGATTCACAATCAACGGATGCCACCACGCCGTTGGATCGCTCACCTCGACATGGACGCTTTCTATGCGTCGGTCGAGTTGCTGCGCTACCCCGAGTTGCTGGGCCAGCCGGTGGTGATTGGCGGCGGCAAGCGCCACCAACCTGAATTGTTGTCCGACGGCACGCGACGCTTCGCGACCCTCGACGGTTACACCGGCCGCGGCGTGATCACCACCGCCACCTATGCTGCACGTGACCTGGGCGTGCATTCGGGCATGGGCTTGATGAAGGCAGCGCTGAGGGCGCCGCAAGCCGTGCTGCTACCGGTGGATTTCGAGCAGTACCGCGCGTACTCACGCCGATTCAAGGCCGCTGTGGCCGAGCTCACGCCGGTGATAGAGGACCGCGGCATCGACGAGATCTACATCGACCTCAGCGACCAACCCGGTGCTCAGGACGCGATCGCGCACGACCCCCATGGCGGCGTTCGCGCGCTGGCGCTGGACCTGAAGAACAACGTGCGGCGTGCCACAGGCTTGAACTGCTCGATCGGCGTCACACCCAACAAGCTGCTGTCCAAGATCGCCAGTGATCTGGACAAGCCCGACGGCCTGACGCTGCTGACGCTAGACGACCTGGCCGAGCGGATCTGGCCCTTGTCGGTGCGCCGGGTCAACGGCATAGGCCCCAAAGCCGGCGCCAAGCTCGGCATGCTCGGCATCGAGACCATTGGCCAACTTGCCGAGCAAGAACGTGCATCGCTGA
>CALQBT020000173.1 GCA_943328885.2 Bordetella parapertussis
CGAGCGAACCGAGCACAACCCGCCCTGCGACGCGCAAGCCCAGGTCGAGTTGCCCGCCTGGCGCCATGCGCTGATCAACTACCCGCATCCCTTGCTCAAGCGCGGCTTGGTGGTGATCGACACCCCAGGGCTGAATGCGATAGGCGCCGAGCCCGAGCTCACACTGGCCTTGCTACCGTCGGCGCATGCAGCGGTGTTCCTGCTGGCGGCTGATACCGGGGTCACCCGCAGCGATCTGGCGATCTGGCGCGACCACCTCGGCGGGCGCGTGGGCGAGCGCTTTGTCGTGCTCAACAAGATCGACATCCTGAACGACCCCTTGCTCGACGCAACGCAGATCGAGCTTCAGGTGCAAGACCAGCGTGCCCAGGTCGCGCATACCCTGGGCCTCGCGCCTGAGCAAGTGTTTGCGCTGTCGGCCCGACGGGCGCTGACAGCGCGAGTGCAGGGTGATGCGGCAGCTCTTGAGGCCAGCAGGCTACCCGCACTCGAGCAAGCGCTGCTGGCCCAGCTTCTACCGCAGCGCAGCAAGGCCATGGCCCGTATCGTCGAAAACGGCTTGCTGGACTTGCAGCAGTCGGCACATCGACGCCTGCTCGACCGCCAGCGTCAGACCACCGAGCAGTTGATCGAGTTGCTAGGACTGCGCGGCAAGAGTGCTGCCCGACTCAAGATGGCGGGCGCCAGGCTGGACGCCGAAAGCGCAGACTTCGAGCGCTGCGCGCCCCGTTTGTCGGCCTTGCGCGCGGTGCTGCTGCGCCAACTGCACGCACTGCTGGACGGCTTGTCGAGCCAGCTGGTGCGAGCCGATCTGCAGCGCATGCGAGAAGCCAGCGATGCCAGCCTGTTCAAACTCGGTGCCGCCAAGGCCTTTGACGCGATGGGTCAGCAGCAGCAACAACGTCTGGACCGGGCGATGGCGCAACTCGACGAGATCGAAGCCATGCTGCAGGCCAGCACGCGCAGCCTGAATGCGGATTTCGGCTTCTCGCTGGCGGCAGGCTCGCGACCGGCGCTCGACCGCTTTCATCAAGAGCTCCAGCACATCGAGCGAAGCTACAGCCGCTACGTCGGCTTGACCCAGATCTGGCGCCTGGCGCAGGCCGGCTTCATGCAGCGCTTCTCTCACATCCTGTTGTCACGCTTGCGGGTGGTGTTCGAGGATGCAGCCCAGGACATCGAGCTGTGGGCCAAGGCCATCAGCACCCAGATCGATGACCAACTGCGCGAGCGGCGCCGCAGCCTGCAGCAACGCCGCCAGGCGCATCAACGCATACGCGGCGCCGAGGACGGACTCGAGCAAAGCATCGCATCGATTCAGGCCGAACAAGCCCAGCTGCAAGGGCTGGCGCAACGACTGCAGCACGAGGTTGGCAGGCTGCTCGAGCTGGCCAACGCGCCGACCGCCAACGACCGTGCCGACAGCCCGGCGCAACATCTGCAGTTGGTGCTGCCGGCCCAGCCGGTGCTCGCCGCGGCATGATGGCGCGCCCTGTCCCGCCGGACTTGGCACCGACCTTGGTCCGCTGGCAGCGCGTGCACGGGCGCCACACCCTGCCATGGGTCGGCAGCCGCGACCCCTACCGGGTGTGGCTGTCGGAGATCATGCTGCAGCAGACCCAGGTCACCACCGTCTTGGGCTATTACGCGCGCTTTCTGCAGCGCTTTCCGGATGTCGCAGCACTGGCCGCCGCCCATCAAGACGACGTGCTGTCGCTGTGGAGCGGGCTGGGCTATTACAGCCGGGCACGCAATATGCACCGCTGCGCCCAGGTGGTGGTGCAGCAGCACGGCGGCCGCTTTCCGGGCGACAGCGTCGCGCTCGCCACGCTGCCCGGTATCGGCAGATCCACCGCAGCGGCGATTGCCGCCTTCTGCTTCGATGAGCGCTGTGCCATCCTGGACGGCAACGTCAAGCGCGTGCTCACGCGTGCGCTGGGCAACAGCGACGACCTGGCAGAAGGCCGCAACGAGCGCGCACTGTGGCAACAAGCCGAGGCCTTGCTGCCAAGCCAAGACATCGCCGCCTATACCCAGGGGTTGATGGATCTGGGCGCATCGCTGTGCAGCACTCGCCGCCCGGCCTGTGATGCCTGTCCGCTGGCCGGACTGTGCGTGGCACACGCCGAAGGCCGCCCCGAGGCTTACCCTGTCAAGACGCGCAAGCTCAAGCGCGGCCAGCGCGAGCACTCGCTGCTGTGGCTGGACCACAGAGACAGCGTCTGGCTGGTCCAGCGGCCGCAGACAGGCGTCTGGGCCGGACTGTGGAGCCTGCCTGAATACGAGTCGGACCAGGCTCTGTGGGACCAGGCAAGCGCTTGGCCAGGCGTGGGCAGACCGATGCCAACGGTGCAGCATGCGCTGACCCACTTCGACTGGGCGCTGCGGCCCTGTCATTGGCCGCTGCCGGACCGGCTCTCGACAGCGGGTCGAGCGCGGGTCGAAAACGGCCTGCCCAGCGGCCGCTGGGTGCTGCGGGAAGCTGCCTTGTCGATGGGTCTGCCAGCGCCGATCAGGCGCTTGCTCGAAGCCGGTCCACCGCGGTAGCCGGCCTTACAGGCGCCTAGACCAGGCCCTTGCTGCGCAGGAAGTCGTCGACCAGCTTGAGCCTGAGCAAAGGCTCGTCGAGCCGCATCAATCGGTATCTGGCGGCTAGCGAGATCGGCAAGATTTCGCACCAGCGGTTGGCCACCCAGCCTGCGTCGTCGAGCCGGTAAGGCGGCGTGAACGGATGCTGGCCTGTTGCCGCTAGCGACTCGATCGCCTGAGCCAGCGCCGCTGCGCTGGCAGCCAGTTCAGGCGGCACCGCAGCCGGCAAGTCGTCGGGACAGGCCGTGGCTTCGGCCAGCCAAAGGCCGTCGGTGCGCTGATGCGGCTTGACCAGCTGCACCCTGCGGCCACCCAAGCAGCGAACGCGCAAAATGCCGGCCTGCTCGGCGTCGACCTCCTGCAAATGGGCCAGCACCGCGGTGGTTTCGAGCTGCGGCATGTCTTTGCCAGCGCGCAGTTCGCTGCCCTGGACGATGCAGACCACGCCGAAAGGCGCTTGTTGGCGCAGGCAATGGCTGATCAGGTCGAGGTAGCGCGCTTCGAACACCTTGAGCTGCAACAGTCCGCCGGGAAACAGCACCGTCTGCAACGGAAACAAGGGCAACTCGGTCCCGGATGGCAGCTGCAGCGTCGGGCCGGCTTCATCCGGGGTTGGCGTGAAGCTCATTCGAAGACATCCAGCTCGCGGTGACGGATCAGCGTCGCCCCATGGTCGGCGAAGCGACGCTTCAGCTGCTCGACCATGTAGACCGAGCGGTGCTGACCGCCGGTACAGCCCAAAGCCACCGTGACGTAGCCGCGCTGGTCGGAGGCCAGCGCGCTCAGCCAGCGGCGCATGAACGCCTCGATCTGCCCGAGCAATTCGGCTGCTTCGGGTTGCCCGGCCAGATACTCAGCCACCAGCGAGTCGCGGCCCGACAACGCTCGCAGCTCACGAACATAGTAAGGGTTGGGCAGCATCCGCACGTCGAACACATAGTCTGCGTTCAGCGGCACACCGTACTTGTACGCAAAGCTCTCAAACACCAGCGTCATGCGATCGGTCGATGTCGAGACCAGGTCACGGACATGTTGGCGCAAACCCGCTGGGCGCAAGGTGCTGGTGTCGATGATCGCCGAGACCTCGCGCAACTCGGCCAGCATCAGCCGCTCGAGCTCGATCGCATCGATCAGCGCATGCTGAACACCATCGCTGTTGTCGGCCTGGCTCAGCGGGTGCGGGCGCCGGGTCTCCGAATAGCGCCGTACCAGCGTGTCGGTACTGGCATCGAGGAACAAGGGCCTGATCGTGACACCTTCGGCGCGCAAATCCCGGATCAGCGGCACCAGCACATGCAGCGAACCTGCAGCGCGCACATCGACCGCAATCGCCACGCGCTCGGTGTAGCGCGGATGGGTCAGCCGCATGTACTCACGCAGCAACTCCGGCGGCAGGTTGTCGACGCAATAAAAGCCCGAGTCTTCGAGCGCGTGCAGCGCGACCGACTTGCCGGAGCCAGAGATGCCTGTGATCAACACCAATTCGCGAACCGACGGATCGGCTGGGGTTGGTCGGGCAGGGGTCGAAGGGTCAGAAGGATTCATGTCTTGCCGGACTTTCGAGTCTTGTGGCTTGCCCGCAGCGCCGCAGAGGCATCGGGGGTGACCGTCGGTTGCAGCATCGCCCGCGCATGGGCCAGTCGGGTGTCAGCCAGGCGCTGGCCGCCGAGCATTCGAGCCACCTCGACGACACGGGCTTCGTCTGTCACGGGCACCACGTTGCTGACGGTTTGCCCGTCGGCCCGGGTCGCCTTGCTGACCAGGTAGTGGTGGTCGGCGCAGGCGGCGACCTGGGCCAGGTGGGTGACAGCCAGCACCTGGCGCTGGCTGCCAAGTTGCTTCATCAGCGCACCCACCGTGTCGCCGACCGCACCGCCGATGCCGGCGTCGACCTCGTCGAAGATCAGCGTGTGGGCACTCCCAACCGCCTGCAAGCCTGCAGCGGACGCGCTTGAAACTGCCCCGAGCGTCGTGACCGCAATGGCCAGCGCCAGCCGCGACAGCTCGCCACCCGAGGCGACCTTGGCCAGCGGCCGCGGCGTGCTGCCGGCATGGCCGGCGACCAGGAACTCCACCGTCTCGAGCCCTTGCGACTGCGGCGAGGCCAGTGGCGATAGCAGCACCTCGAAGCAGCCCCCAGCCAGCCCCAAGCCTTGCATCGCATCGGTCACCGCCGCGGCCAGCGGGCCGGCGGCGCGAGCACGCCCCGCGCTGACACGCTGCGCCTCGACCAAGTAGTGACGGTCGGCCTGGGCCAGATCGGCCTCAAGCGCCGCGGTGTCGGACGCGGCTTCCAGCGCCGCCAGCTCAGTGCGCCACTGCAGCAGCAGCGCGGCCAACTGGTCAGCTGGTCTGCGGTAACGCCTGGCCATGCCCATCCAGGCCGACAGCCTAGCGTCGATCTCTGCCAGGCGATCGGGCTCCAGGTCGACATGACCCAGATAGTTGTTCAGCGTTCGCGCGGCGTCCTGCAGCTGGGCCAGCGCACCCTGCAGTGATTCAATGGCGGGGACGATGCGGCGATCGTGGTCAGACACCTCGGACAGCATGTCGACCGCCCGGCTGGTCAGCGTCTCGGCGTTGCTGCGCTCGGCATCGGTGACGGCATCGAGCGCGCGCCGCACCGCATCCATCAAGGCCTGGGCATTGGCCAGACGCTGGTGTTCAGCCGAGAGTTCGGCCCATTCACCTTCGGCCGGCCCAAGCTTGTCGAGCTCGCCGATCTGCCAGGCCAGGCGCTCTCGCTCGAGGCCGATCTCGTCAGCGCGATCGCGTGCCTGCGCCAGGCGCTCGGCAGCGGCCTTGCGATCGGCAAAGCGCTTGGCGAGATCGGCGGTGTCAAGGCCAGCCTGGGCATCGACCATTGCCCGGGTGGCGCTGGCGCGCGTCAAGCTCTGCCACGCATGCTGACCATGGATGTCGAGCAAGTGATCGGCCACTTCACGCAACTGCAGCAAGGTCGCCGGGCTGCCGTTGATCCAGGCCCGGCTCTTGCCCTGGGCGTCGAGGGTCCGGCGCAGCAGCAGCGTGGCGCCATCAGGGCCCACATCAAGGCCCGCTTCCGAGCCAGCACCAAATCCCGCCTCCTCGAGCCAGCCGCCCAGCGCAGCCGGCGTATCGAATTCGGCGCTGACTTCGGCGCGGACCGCGCCTTCACGCACCAAGCCGGCGTCGCCTCGACCACCGAGCGCGAGCTGCAGCGCATCGATCAGGATCGACTTGCCGGCGCCTGTCTCGCCCGTCAGCGCCGAGAAACCGGCATAGAACTCGAGCTCCAGCGCAGGCACGATCACGAAGTCGCGCAGCGCAAGCCGCCGCAGCATGCCTCAGCCCTCGCGCGAGTCCGGCCCAGGACAGACCCGCACCCGTGCAACGGCCCGACGAAAAACCCGAGCGCCCAAGCCCCTCACACCACACCCTCGTACCAACGCAGCTTGCGGCGCAAGGTGGCGTAATAGCTCCAGCCACGCGGATGCAGGAAACGCACCTTGTGGGCCGAGCGGCGAACCCGGACCTGGTCCCCGTGCAGCAAGCTGGCCAGGGCTTGCATGTCGAAGTTGGCAGACGCGTCGCGGCCGGCGACCACAGTGATGCGGATCACGCCGGTGTCGGGCAGCACGATAGGCCGGTTGCTCATGGTGTGCGAGGCGATCGGCACCACCACCCAACCGGCGATGCCCGGGTGCAGGATGGGTCCGCCGGCTGAC
>CALQBT020000174.1 GCA_943328885.2 Bordetella parapertussis
ACCGAACAGGCCGCGCGGGCGCACCAGCAGCAGCATCAGCAGGTAGATGGCGGCCTCGGAGTCCTGCCAATAGCCCAGTGCCGTGACCACGCCTTTGGTCAGGCCTACGACCAGCGCGGCCAGGCTGTCGCGCTGACTGGGTCGATCACCGTTCGTGATCTGGGCAATCTGTCACCAGATTGCCCGGCTTTTCCAGACAGGGTCTTCACCGACTTCCGGCTCGGGACTGCCGCCGGCGCGACGCCGGTTCGCGGGTGATGCGAGCCGCCGATTGACCGCTCTCAAGCCCAAGCCCGGGCGACTGGGCCCAATGAACTGCTAAGCCCATTTCACCGGCCTATCCAGGAGAAACCATGAAGATTGCAAGCCTCTGCAGCCGCCACATCATCACCGTCGACAGCGCCAGCAGCCTGGTCCAGGCGGCCGGGTTGATGCGCGAACACCATGTGGGCGCGCTGGTCATCACCACCGAGTCGTCCGAAGGACCGCGCGTCACCGGGGTGGTCACCGACCGCGACCTGGTGATCGACGTGCTGGCGCGCGGCTTGGGCGGCGCGTCGGTGGCCATCGGTGATCTGTCGAGTCACCGTGTGGCCAGCGTTTCAGAAGACGACGACCTCGACCAAGCGATCGCCGCGATGCAGCAAAGCGGCGTTCGCCGTCTGCTGGTCGTCGACGCTGAGCGCCGGCTCATCGGCATCGTCTCGCTCGATGACCTGATGGCGGCGTTTGCCAGCCAGATCGTCGGCCTGGCCGAGGTGATCCGCAGCGGCATGGACCGCGAATCGGTCGCGACCGCGGCTTCGCCCGCGGCGGCACCGGCTCTGCTGCGCATCCCTGCGATGGGCACGCTGGCCTGGGGTGCGGCGTCGACTTGAGCCTGGGCCAGCGGGCCAATTTCGCTGTTCGCTGCTGGGTCCGGTTTCTGGAGTCGCCGATGTTGTTGTTCTCGATCGACCCTGAGTGCGGTTTTGCGTCGGCGCTGGCCGATACGCTCGATGAGTCGCTGTCGCCACATGAAGACCGCAGCTTCGAGGACGGCGAGCACAAGCTGCGGCCGCTGGTCGACCCGCGCGGCGCCGATGTCTATGTGCTGGCCAGCCTGCACGGCAGCCCGCGTTTCAGCCCGCATGACCGGCTGTGCCGGCTGCTGATGTTCATCGCGACACTGCGCGATCACGGCGCGGCTCGCGTGACCGCGCTGGTGCCCTACCTGGCCTACGGCCGCAAGGACCGCCAGGCCCAGCCCTTCGATCCTGTGGCGCCTCGCTACCTGGCGCAGTGGTTCGAGGCCGTCGGGGTAGACCAATTGGTCGTGCTCGAGACGCACAACCTGGCCGCCTTCCAGAATGCTTTCCGTTGCCCGACGCTGCACTTGGCGGGGCATCGAGTCTTCGATACCGCCGTGTCGGCATGGGTCGGCGACCGACCGCTGGCGGTCGCTTCGCCCGACCCGGGTGGTGTCAAGCGCGCCCAGCTGTGGCGTGAGTCGCTGGCGCAGCGCCTGGCACGCCCGGTTGGTTTTGCGATGGTCGACAAGCGCCGCAGCGCCGGGCAGCTCAGCAGCCGCGGTCTGGTCGCCGGCGAGGTCGAGGGCATGACCGTGTTGCTGATCGATGACTTGATCGCCAGTGGTCAGACCTTGCGGCAAGCCGCGCAAGCCCTGCGCCAGGTCGGCGCACGCGAGGTGATCGGCTGCGCAACGCATGGCCTGTTCACCGGTCAGGCTGCCGAGGCGCTGGCCGACCCGGCGCTGTCTCGGGTGCTGGTGACCGACAGTGTGCCTAGCTTTCGGCTAGCACCCGATGCGCCGGTCCGCGGCAAGCTGCAGGTCGTTCCGGTGCTGGGTTTGTTCGCGCAGGCGGTCAGGGATTGCCGCGATTCGTGGCCGCAGCGCTAGCGTCCGGGTGAGGTCTCCCAGCCGGTGCGCTGGCTGACGAAATCCACGATGTGATCGATCGCCAGCGCCGACTCGGGCAGGAAGGGGGCGACCTGGAACACATGCGGGGTTTCGGGCCAGAGTTCGATCTCGACATCGACGCCTGCGGCATGGGCTTTGTGTGCGGTGCGGACAGCTTCGTCGCGCAGCAACTCGGAGTTGCTGGCCTGCAGGAACAGCGGCGGGAAGCCAGCGAAATCGGCAAACAGCGGCGACACCTCGGGGTGGATGTAGAGCGCAGGCGATGGCACGTAGTGTCCCCGCAGCACGAGCAGATTGTTCAGGCTCAGCACCGGGTCGCTGTGCTGGTTGTCGACCATGCTCGGGCTGCCAAGGGTGCAGTCCACGGCGGGTGACAGCAGCACCGCGCAGGCCGGCATCGGCTCGCCGGCGCCCATCGCGCGGTGCAGCGTGACGAGCGCCAAGTTGCCGCCGGCCGAGTCGCCGATAAACACCAGCTCACGCGGATCGCAGCCGCTGGCCAGCAGCCAGCGGTAGGCGGCGTGGCAATCGTCGGGCGCGGCTGGAAAAGGGTGCTCGGGCGCGAGCCGGTAGTCGGGGATCAGCGCGCGCGCGCTGAGCCGGCTGCACAGCCGGGCCGCGAAAGCGGCGTGGGTGTTCGGAAACCTGAACGCGAACGAGCCGCCGTGCAGGCACAACAGCACGCGCTGCGGGCGGCTCTCGGGCAGGCTGACCCACTCTGCGGCCACGCCCGCGCAGTCCACGGCCTCACGCCTGACGCGTCGGTCGACGGGCGCATGCTGGGCGTCCAGCGCCTCGTAGCGCTTGCGCATCGCGCTGAGGTCGGCGTTTGGCCGCAGGGGCTTGCCTGCCATGGCCCGCAAAAAGGTGTTGAAAGCGCGGCTGCGCCAACTGGCACGGCCTTCGATCATGCGCACCAGAGGGGCCAGGCTCGTCATGGGATCCTTTCGACGAGGGCAGTCTGCGGTGCGTGGCGGTGGGCTTGTTGCGCGACGACAAGCAGCGCCGGACGGTCCCTCCATTCCCGGGGTCTTGGGGTTCGGTGCTGGCCCAGACTCGCTGCGCCTCGCCGATCAGCGGTCGGTCAGGTGCCGATCAGCCCATCTGCCGCGGCAACCAGGTGACGATGCCTGGAAACAACCAGATCAGCCCGACCGCAGCGATCATCAGGAAGAAGAACGGCAGCGTGACGCGAGCGATCCAGCCGATCTCACGCCGGGTCATGCCTTGCAGCACGAACAGGTTGAAACCCACCGGCGGCGTGATCTGCGCCATCTCGACCACCAGCACGATGAAGATGCCAAACCACAGCAGGTCGATGCCGGCTTTCTGCACGGTTGGCAGGATCACGCCCATCGTCAGCACGACCATCGAGATGCCGTCGAGGAAACAGCCCAGCACGATGTAGAACAGCATCAGCGCGGTCAGCAGCGCGACCGGCGACAGGCTCAGCGAGCCAATCCACTCGGCCAGGTGGCGTGGTAGGCCGATGTAGCCCATCGCCAGCGTCAGAAAGCTCGCGCCGTTCAGGATCAGCGCGATCATGCAATACAGCCGGGTGCCGCCCATCAGCGATTGCTTGAAGCTGTCCCAGTTCAGCGAGCCTTGCAGCGCCGACAGCACCAGCGAGCCGAGCACGCCCACCGCCGCGGCCTCGGTCGCGGTGGCCACGCCCGAGTAGATCGAACCCAGCACCGCGCCTATCAAGCCGACCACCGGGATCAGGTGGCGCGACTCGAACAGCTTTTGCTTGAAGCTCATCGGCGCGTCGGCAGGCGGCACCCGCCCGGGGTTGAGCAAGGCCCAGACCACCAGGTAGCCCGAGAACAGCGTGGCGAGCATCACGCCAGGCAGCACCCCGGCGATGAACAGCTTGGCAATCGACACGTCGGCGCTGACACCGTAGACGATCATGATGATCGACGGCGGGATCAACAGCCCCAAGGTGCCGGCGCCGGCCAGCGAGCCGATCGAGATGTCGTCGGGGTAGCCACGCCGCTTCAACTCGGGCAAGGTCATCTTGCCGATGGTCGCGCATGTCGCCGCGCTTGACCCCGACACCGCCGCAAAGATGGCGCAGCCGATCACATTGGTGTGCAGCAGTCGGCCGGGCAGAGCCTGGACCCAGGGCGACAGGCCACGGAACATGTCGTTGGACAATCGGGTGCGGAACAAAATCTCGCCCATCCAGATGAACAGCGGCAGCGCGGTCAGGGTCCAGCTTGACGACGAGCCCCAGATGGTGACGGCCATCGCGTCACCCGCGGGCCGGCTGGAAAAAAGTTCCATGCCGATCCAGGCCACACCCGACAGCGCCAGGCCGATCCAGACGCCGCTGCCCAGTATCGCGAACAGGGCTGCGATCAGCAGCGTGGTGATCAGCAGGTCGTTCATGGCGGTTTCATTCGTTGTGCAGCATCTCGTCGCTGGCAGGCTCGACGCGCAGGCCGCGCCACTCCAGCACCAACTCGTCGAGCAGTGCGAGCAACAGGATCAGCGTGCCGGCGGCCATCGCGAGCTGCGGCAGCCACAGCGGCGTGGCGTCGTTGCCGGTAGAGATGTCGTTGAAGCTGCGCGACTGCCAGGCCAGCCGCACGCTGTAATACGCCATCAGCGCGGCCAGTGCCGACGCGCAGGCGAGCGCCCAGAGTTCGAGTGCGCGCCTGGCGCGGCCTTTCAGCGCGCCCAGCAGCAAGGTCACGCGGATGTGCTCACCGCGCTTGAGGGTGTGGGCCAGCGCCAAAAAGCCCGCACCGGCCATCAGGTAGCCGGCATAGGCGTCGGTGCCAGGCACGTGGAAGTGCAGCAAGCGGCTGACGATGCCCAGCATCACCATCACCAGCAGCGCCACCATGCACAGCGCGGCCAGCGCCGCTGCGCCGTCGAACAAGGCGTCGAGGGCGCGCCTGACGGAGCCGGTGGTCACTTCAGGAAAGCGTCGACCAGTGCCTTGCCTTCTGGACCGGCCTTTTCAAGCCACTCCTTGAGCATGGTGTCGCCGACCTTCTTCATGTCGGCCTTGAGCTGCGTCGAGGGCGGCAGGATCGTCATGCCGTTCTTCTTCAGCAGGTCCAGGTATTCCCCATTCTTGGCCTTGGAGATCACCCAGCCGCGGGCCTCGGCGTCGGCGCCGGCCTTGAGCAGCGCGGCCTGGGTGGGTTTGTCCAGCGCGTCGAATGCGGCCTTGTTGACCAGCACCGCGTTCTTCGGCAGCCAGGCCTGGGTGTCCATGTAGAACTTCAGGTGCTCGAAGGTCTTGGTGTCGTAGCCGGTGGAGCCGCTGGACATGTAGCTCTCGATCACGCCGGTGGCCATGGCCTGGCTCAGCTCGGCCTGTTGGATGGTCACGGGCTGCGCACCCACCAACTCGGCGATGCGCGAGGTGCTGGGGCTGTAGGCGCGCCACTTCACGCCCTTCAAGTCGGCAGCCGCGTTGATTGGCTTTTTGGCGAAGATGCCTTGCGGTGGCCAGGCCACCGAATACAGCAGCAGCATGCCTTGCTCGGCCAGTTTTTTCTCGAGCAGCGGCTTCTGCACTTTGTAGAGCTTGGCCGCCTCGTCGTAGCTGTCGGCCAGGAAAGGCAGGCCGTCGGCGGCATAGATCGGCCACTCATTGCTGAAGTTGGCGAGCAAGATCTCACCGATCTGGGCCTGCCCGCCTTGCACCGCGCGCTTGATCTCGGGCGCCTTGAACAGCGACGCGTTGGCATGGACGGTGATCTTGAGCTTGCCCCCGCTGGCCTTGTCGACATCGGCGGCGAACTGCGCCAGGTTCTCGGTGTGGAAGTTGGTCGTCGGGTAGCCCGCCGGCAAGTCCCATTTGGTCTGTGCCTGCGCGCTCGACAGGCTGGCGGCGACCAGGCCGACAACGGCGACCGCCGCTGCGGTGGTTTGGGAGAGAAATCGATTGAACATCTGTGGGCTCCTGGGCAGGCTGAGGGCGTCGAGGATAACGGCTGCTCGCCAGCATGCCATGGTCTATGTGCTGAATCCAAGCAAGACCCTGGCCAAGGCCTGGGTGGCCGATACTGCATGTCTTGCACCGGAGCGGGCTGACGGGCCCGATCAGATTGATGAACATTGGTAACCCGACCGCAACCCAGCCACCGTTTGAGCCGCGCCGCTGGCAGTTCTGGATCGACCGCGGCGGCACCTTCACCGACATCGTCGCCTGCCGACCCGATGGCAGCCTGGCCACGGCCAAGCTGCTGAGCGAGGACCCCGAGCATTACCCGGACGCTGCGGTTGAGGGCATCAGGCGCTTGCTCGGCCTGCAGCCCGGCGAAGCGATCACGCCGGCCCAGGTCGACTGCGTGAAGATGGGCACCACCGTGGCCACCAACGCATTGCTCGAGCGCCG